>NZ_JANSIR010000083.1:69972-74871 GCF_047462155.1 Synechococcus sp. OH2 | reverse complement strand
CGCTATCCCTCCCCACCCGGGTGGGGAATCCCGCGCCTTACGTTGAAAGACTGTAATCAGAAGACTCTGGGATCCAGAGCGGTTCTGCTGATCGAAAGCGGTGATGCGGAACTGCCAAACGCCGGCAGGATCGCCAGGAGCAACCCGGAAGTCGGTGTTGAAGCTACAGAAAGTGGCACCTGGGCTGCAGCCAACCTGCTGGGGGTTAAAGACTTCTCTTTGGACGCGCGTGCCAAGCGGGTTAAAGGTTTCCAGTTCCACAAACTGGGTTGAGCGGGCGCCGCCGGGCACACTCACCTGCACCGTGAAAGCCGGTGTGGAGGTGCCTATGCGCACAGAGGTAGGCGGATTGATAAAGGCAACGGTTGGGCTTTGGGGTGGAACGATAATCGATCCGCCAGAGCTGCCGCTGTTGCCGCAGGCGGTCAGAGGGGTGGCTAGAAAGCCCGTTGCCAAGAGAGTTAGCACAGCGCGTCGCATTCTTGTCTCTCCTCACAAAACTTTGCAGAAACTTGGAAACCCCTTGTCCCCTCGCGGGGGCAAGTTTGCCTCTAGGCTAATCTTTGCTGTTCCAGCCCTAGAGCAGATGCGCAATCGCGCAAAGATAGAGAATCTCTTGCGCTAAAACAACAGCAAGCGCCGCAGGATCAAGGCCATGACAGCAACAAAGCCGGCTACGATGAGCTGCCCCGGCAAGGTGTAGCCTGAGTAGAGGCCAATCAATCTCAGCAACTCCCCATCCCAAGGTTGGGTGGCCAAAAGATAGACAATTCCGGTCAGGTGAACCAAGGCCAGAGCTGCCAAGCTGGCAGATCCCAAGTCCTGCAGGCGCACTGGCGCAGAGATGCTGGGCAGCACGTAGGGGTTGCGGCGAGGGGGAAAGGAAGCGGTCGGCAAGTGAGGATCCGTGTGTCGAAAGGCCATTGTCCCGCAGGCCCAGGCCGCGGGCAGGAAGCCCAGCAGGTAGCCGAAGGCGGGCTGGTACAGGTATTGCCATCCGCCTCCCTGGGCAAACACCTGCAGCCCCGCCAACCCCAATCCCAGATAGACAATCTGGGCACACACTGCCGCCACCGGCCCCGCTAGACAGGCCGTCAGCAGCATGCCGCCAATTTGTAGGGAAAAGCTATACCCTCCCACCCCTGGCCACTGAGACGGCAAGCTCACCTGGGTTAGGGTGCCCAAAATGGTCAAGATCACCCCAATCGCCGTCCAAAGCCATTCCAGAGGGGTTAGAAGCCGGCCAGGGCGCATAGCCGCGGGAAAATCTTTCCTTATGCTAGGAGAGGATACAGCCCCGATAAGGTAGGTAAGAGAGTGGTTAAGCCAGAGTGGATTGCCTTAGCCCAGGCCCTAGCCGACGCGGCCGGAGCGGTGATTCGCCCTTTGTTTCGCGGGGAGCTGCAGGCCGAGTACAAAGAGGCCAGATCCCCTATCGTAACGATAGCCGACCGGGAAGCCGAACGGGCAATGCGGGCCCTGCTAGCCGCCCATGTGCCGGAGCACAACATTCTTGGCGAGGAATTTGGTTTCCACCAGACCGGTTCCTCTTACACCTGGGTTTTGGATCCCTTGGATGGCACCATTGCCTTTTCCGCTGGCAAACCCACCTTTGCCACCTTGATTGCCCTTTTGGAAAACGACCGCCCTGTCTTGGGCATCATCGATCAGCCAGTGTTGGGTGAGCGCTGGCTAGGGGTGCAGGGACAACCAACCCGATGGATGACCCCCTCTACCCAACAGCTCACGCGCACCAAAGCCACCACTGACCTCAGCCGCGCCTACCTAAGCTGCACGACCCCCGATTTGTTCACCCAGCCTGACCAGCAGCAGCGCTTTCAGCAGCTCAGCCGCTTGGTCCACATCACCTCCTACGGCGGCGACGGCTACCAGTACGGCCTCTTAGCCAGCGGCTACATCGATCTGGTCATGGAATGTGGCCTTGCCCTCTACGATTTTGCCGCCCTTGTGCCGGTGATCGAGGGATCCGGCGGTGTGATTACCGACTGGGCGGGGGATCCCTTGACTCGCACCTCCAAGGGGGAAGTGCTGGCGGCGGCTAACCCCAACTTGCATCGCCAGGCCTTAGCGGCAATAAGCTCCAAGAGGTAGTTCCTAGCCTAAACTGGTTGCGAGCCTTGGAGAGCGATTGTTAGTTCATTGCCGGATAAAGCTCTAGCCAAGTTCTCTGTCCGGCACCTCCCTCGACAACCAGTAGCGCCAGCTCAAAAGCAAAATCCTATAGGAGGTGTAGGTGGCTACTAACTTTTTGTCCACCCCCACCCCTTTGCAGACAGTTAGTAGACACTCCATTGACAGCTTTCGACCCCAATTCAGAACCTAACTCTACCCCCAGCTAAGGTTTAAGGCTGAGAGTGCTCATCTAGAGCAGGTTTGTTTTCTGGAAGCGGGCGGACGGAATCGAACCGACAACAGCAGTTTGGAAGACTGCGGTTTTACCATTAAACTACGCCCGCACAGGCATCTGCCTCTGCCAAGTACCTATACTAGCATTTGCCGCTAGCCTCTTTCTAAGACCACCTCTGCTCAAAGCAGAGAGACGAGATGTTTCTCATCGACGCTGGAGCTGCTTCTTACGTTTCTTCTGCCACTGGCGAAACTCTCTCTCGTAGCGTTCCCCCTCCGTCTGGTAGGCGTTCCAGCCTTTGAGGGAAACTGTCAAGCCCCAGCCCATGAGTATAAACAGCGACCAAGATAGCCCCCCGCCGGAAAGCCAGTCCAAGCCCAGCAGAAAGCTGTTGACAATTGCGTATCGGCCCAGCAACTGGTAAAACTGCCGACGGCGGTAGCGCTGGAACTCGCGATGCTGGTTGTTCAGCTCTTGCCAAGCCTTCCATTCCTGCTCGGCCAAGTCCAGCTCTTGGGGTGAGATCCCCAGTTCGGCGGCCATCTCCTGCAACTGGGCGCGGGTAAACTCGCCCAGGCGCGGCTGGCGGGCAATGGCCCGCTGGAGGATCTGCTGCACGTCTTCTTGGCTGTACCGGGATCCCGACATTGAGTCTACACGCAACTTTACAATTCTTAGTCCAAGTTAGCCAGATCTTGCAGCTCGTTAAGTTCGCCTTGCTGCAGAAGCCAACCGCTAGACTAAACCTAGGCCAGCCCGCCAGGCGCTTTCTCCACGGCTAAGTTACTCCTTGCCAACCGAACTTGCCAATAGGGCTATGACTTCTACCCGCCCTAGATCCCGCCAGAGCCGTCAGAGTCGGACTTCCCTATTGAGCGATCTGCTACAGGCCGTGCCCCATCTGCGCCCGCAGCTTTATTTCAAGTCTTCTCTGGTTGCCCTTAGCCATGCCATCGAGGATCAGGTGTTGCAAGGTCAGGGATCCCCGTGGGTGTTCGCCAATTTTCAAAAGGAGCGCTACTACCGCCAGGAGGCGCGGCGCTACCGTCGCATCAGCGCGGTTGCCCAAGATGTGTTTGTGCTGGCTACCCCCGATGGGGCTCAGGCTGACCTGCCCCCTAACTTTATCCCCCTGGATCCGGAGGATCCACTGGCTCAGGAGTGGCATTTGATCGTTATCGACGCCCACTATGCCACCTGCTTGGTGTGTCGGGAGCGGCCCTGGCAAGGCAGCGATATCGATGCGGCGCGGCAGTTCGACGGCATCTGGTCATTTGAGCGCCTGATCGCCGCCCAGGCGGCTTTGGCTCTGTTGCCGAAGATCCTCGCTTACCGTCCGGATCTGGCTCCTCGCTTGGAGCCGGTTCGCCAGTACCTGGAGGGATCCCCGCAGAATTCCGCCAGCCAACTGAACCCAGGGCCCTTTACAGAGCGGCTGATCACCTATCTTCAGGCAGGCCAATACAAGCTGCAGCGGGCCTATCGCACCATTCAGGCTCAAGAGCGCAAGGAACGCTTGATCAACCGCATCAGCAGCGCCATTCGCCAGTCTTTGCATCCCGGCGATATCCTGACCATTGCGGTGCAGGAATTGGGGCAAGCGGCAGGAGTGGGGCGCTGTTTGATCTACCGCTACGATGGCCAGGTTCCTGCTGTCCAGATCGAGCACGAGTATCACACTCTAACGATGGGCAGCCTCAAGGGATCCCTCTGGCCCGTGCAAAGTAACCCTTTTCTGCAGGAGGCAATGGCCTCAGCACGCCTGGTGTGTTGCGAGGACAGCCAGAAGGATCCGCGTCTGCATTGCCTGCCGGAGCTGTGGCAGCCAGCCCAAATTCGCGCTTGGGTGGCTCTGCCGATTCTCTATCAGGGGCGGTTGCTGGGCCTCTTGGAGCTGCACCACGAACACCCTCGCCGCTGGCAGCCGGCCACTCTGGAGTTGGCAGAAGCCATTGCCAATCAAGTGGGGGTGGCCCTCTTACAGGCAGAAGCCTACCAGCACCTGGAAGAGCTGAATCGCCAATTGCAGGATCTGGATCGGGCCAAGTCGGAGCTGATCGCTGTGATCGGGCACGAGCTGCGCACCCCTTTGTCCACCATTCAAGTGTGTCTGGAGTCGTTGGCCGGCGATCCTCATATGCCCTTGGAGATGCGCCAGGAGATGTTGAATGCGGCTCTGCAAGATGCCGGTCGGCTGCGGGAGTTGGTGCAGGATTTTCTCACCCTCTCCAAGCTGGAAAGCGGTCGCGTTCGCTGGCATATCGAGCCGTTGTCTGCCCAAGAATGCGTGGAGCTGGCCCTGAGCAACGTCAAAGCGCGACGGCGGCACGAGGAGTTACCCACCATCGAGCAGGCGCTGCCCAGACGGCTGCCGATGGTCAAGGCGGATGGGGAATGGCTGGTGGAGGTCTTGCGCAAGCTGTTGGACAATGCCTGCAAGTTTACTCCTCCCAGCGGGCGGATCTGGATCCGGGCAGAGGTGGAGCCATCAGCCGGCGAACCTGGAGAAGCGATGGTGAGATTTACTGTGG
>NZ_JANSIR010000083.1:65581-69908 GCF_047462155.1 Synechococcus sp. OH2 | reverse complement strand
CAGTGGACGCGGCATTGAACCGGAGCGCTTACAGGTCATTTTCGAGCGGTTTTACCAGGCAGAGGGATCCCTGCGCCGTTCTGTGGGCGGGACGGGCTTGGGGCTGGCCATCTGCCGGCTGATCATCGAGGCGATGGGGGGGCGCATCTGGGCCGAATCGGGAGGGATCAACCAGGGCAGTGCCTTCCACTTCACCCTGCCGATAGCCAACCCACAAACCCAAAGACAACCCTCGATGGCCGCCTGAACCCTAAGAAGTGAAGGTCTGCTGCGCTGACCTGGGATCCCAGCCGGCAAATGCAAATTGCCAATATCCAACAAATCAGGCTGCCGCAAAGCTCTGGCCTAGATCCGTAGCTCCCCTCTCCCAAAGGGAGAGGGGCTGGGGGTGAGGGCAATTTCCCTTAGGGAGAGGGGCTGGGGGTGTTCGCGTTAGCGGCGCGGAGCGCTTGGGATGGCACACCCTATTGGGAACATAGACTCAGGCAGCGCTCCCGAATCGCCTGCAGGTTAAAGGCCAAGTCCCGGCGGAGGCGCCGTTCCACCAGGCCGACCGGCATGCGACGCGGCGGCTTCACCTGCAAGTGGTAGGTGAGCAAAGTTTGATGGTTCAGCCACTCGGCCAGTTCCCAAAACCCCTCGAAAAGGAGAAAATCCCCTTCCACCTCCTGGAAGCGAAGCTGGTGGGGAAAGATTTCCTCAATGGCCAGCACCACTGCCGCCGAAAAGCGGGCAAATAAAACCTTTTGGGATCCCACTTGGCGCACCAGTTTGCGGCCATTCTCGCTGCCGAGGAGGCGGCTTTCCACCAAGTTGGGAATGAACTCCGCCAGATGGTCGTAATCGGTTAAAACCTGCCAAACCCACTGTCGCTCCACCGGGATGAGGACGCGGCCCTGCACATGGCGGCGGCGCTCCCCCAAGTCCTCCACCTCCACCTGGATATCTTCGGGAACTGGGATCCCGTCTTCCGGAGCAGGGTCTGGGAGGCCTTGGGGATCCTGTGGGGAGTCAGAAGGCATGGCCAGCAATCGGAGCGCGTCAGGGTTACAGAACCAAGGGGAAGGGCCGGCAGCCCCAACCCAGGCCCAGTCCATTGTAATTGTGCATCAGATAGCGCACTAGGGGAAAAGGGCCTGGAACCAGGCGACGACCACCTGCCACACTTGATCCAGAAGGGCAAAGGGATCCCGCAGCTCCTGCAGCACCTGCCGCGGGCCAATCCTAAAGACCACGTACAGCACGGCCAGGAGAACTACGATCCCCACCGCCGTCCAGATGGCCTCTCGAACCACCCGCACCCAGAAAACCAGCATAAAAATGGCGATGGCCACCGCGGCCACCAGCGGCAATGTCTCCAGTACCATCGGATCCCCCCCGTTTGGCTCAGATGTTTTGGATTTGACCCCACTGTAGCCAGTTTGAACTGAGAATAAGGTGCTCGCAAATGCCCGCTGACAAGGGATCCCATCCCGTAAAATGGGATCACCCCGATGAGCCTTCTTTGCTTGGCTAGACGTATGGACATCATCACCTTTGGCTGGGTTGCTGTTGCTGCTTTCTTTGCCCTTTCCATTGCCTTTGTGGTCTGGGGCCGTAACGGCATGTAGCGGATCCCGCCTGGCCCTGTTGTTGCTAAAAGACTTCGTCCTGCTCTATGGAAATTGACTTGCCCTGGGTTGTCCGCCTCGTCTACGGCAGCATCTTTTTGCTCTTGACGGCTGTCACTGTGGGCGTTGGCTACATCACCTTTATCGACTGGCGGGATCGGCGGCGGCGCAGCGAGGCAGAACGGCAAGCTCGTCGCTCCAAGCGGCGGTAGCTACTGGGGTTCTGGGAGATTCCAAGAAGCCTCGCGATCGGGCCTGTCGTCAACGGTTCTCAGGGCAGGAGGGGCCACCCAGGGCAAGGGATCCTCAGGCTGGAGGCAAAAGAGCTCTTGCAGGAGACTCTGGTTGGCTTCCCAGAGAGCTTGCAGGTTGTAGCCAGCGTAGGTGGGCAGAAAGTCGGCCAGCTTGCGGTTGGCCTCCCCCAGCAGGATCATGCAGCCGCGGCGGTTGCCGTTTTGCAGGTGGTAGTAGGCTACGGCGGTTTGCAACAGCCCCTGGTAGAAGCGCCGCTCCGGATCTGTTGCCTCCATCCACAGCGCCTCCAGAGTGTCGTGGCAGGCGTAGAATTCCCCCCGGTTGAATTGCTCAACCGCCCGTTGCAGCGCTTCTGGGTGGCAATTACTCATGGGTCTAGGCACAGTTGCGACTCAGGGGCGGCTGCTGCAGGGATCCCTGCGGCAACACCAGGGCAAAGCAGGTCTTACCGTGGCCGCTTTCTATAGAGACGCTGCCCCCCAGCCGCTGCATCCACTGCTTAACCAAAGCCAGCCCCAGGCCGGTGCCGCCCCGCTTCCAGGGATCCCCGCTGGGGATGCGGTAGAACTTCTCAAAAATGCGCTCCCACTCGCTGCGGGGGATCTCCACCCCCTCGTTGATGACCCGAATTTGCACTTGTTCAGGGCTGAGGCGGCGCGCCGTCACCGTGATGCGGTGGTGAGGCGGGGTGTACTTGCAGGCGTTGTTGACCAGCTCCTGCACCACCCGCTCCAGACCCACCTGATCCGTCACCACCTTGCCCACCGCTGGGTCAATCTGCCACCGCAACTGTTGCTGATTGGCCTGGGCCCGCTGCACAAAGGGCTGGAGCACAGTGGGCAGCCAGGCGGCCAGGGACACTTCTTCGAGATGAAGGGGCTTGGATCCCTGCTCCAGCCGCTGCAGATCCAGCAGATCGTTGATCAATTCCGCCTCGCGCTCGCACTCCTGCTCCAGGATTTGCAAGTATTGCTCCCGTTTTTGCGGGGTGCGGGCCATTTTCAGCAGTTGGATGGCCATTTTCATGTTGGTGATGGGCGTGCGCAGCTCGTGGGAGACGGTGCTCAAGAAATCATCTTTGAGGCAGTTGAGGCGTTCCAGCTCGCTGATTTGCTGCACCGAGGCCTGGTAGAGACGGGCCTGGCGGATGGCGATGGCACAGTGATCCGCCACCTGCTGCACCACCCGCACCTCCAGCTCATCAAAGCACTCGTCTGCCGGCTTGGCCAACCACAGATCGCCCAACACCGCTTGGTTTTCCCGCAGCGGACATACCAGCAGGGTCAGCCCTTCCCGCCGCGGGATCCAGCTTTGCCCCGACAAATGGCACAGTTGCGCCGCTTGCCCCCTTTGCAGTTGCCGGTAGAGATCCGGGTAGTCGGCTAGGGTTAGAGCGATCCCGCCGGCGGGCGGCAGGGCGGCGGTGTATTCGTAGCGCACCGTGGCCTGGCCGGCTTCCGGATCGTAGAGACAGAGATCGCAGCCTTGGATGGGCAGCCCCAGAGCCAACTCCTGCACCACTGCCCGCAGGATCTGGGCTTCGTCCAGGGTGGTGCGCACCTGGTCGGTGACCCGCTGCAAGAGGGCGTCCATTGCCAGAGAGCGCTGCAGGGCCGCCGTCCGCTCCTGCACCTCCTGCTCCAGACGGGCGTTGAGATCTTGCAACTGCCGGTAGAGCTGGTTTTGCGTGATCGAGAGGGCCAGGTGCACAGCAGCGCGGCTGACGAGCTCCAGCTCTGGGGCCGACCAAGCCTTGGGCTCGTCAATTTTCAGCTCCCGCCAGGCGGCAAAAGAGATCAGGGGCAGTTGTTGACGGGGATCCTCCCAACCTTCCCCTTGGGCGGGCCAGCGGTAGCCGGCCCAGTGGGTCTCTTGGCAGATGGCGCCACGAAACACGCTCAGCCAGCCCACCACCTGCTCATTCCAAAGCAGCGGTACCGCCAGCAGCCCGCGGATGGGCGTCTGCTGCACCTGTAACTGCAGTTCTGGCCACTTCTCCAATTGCGAAAGCGACCAGGTTCTCACCCCGTTCCCTGCCGACTTGCCTCTTCCCACCTGCTCCTGCAGCCAGGCGTCGTACCCTGCCGGCGGCTGGCTCCCATAGCAGTGGAGAGTCTCCAAGCCCATGAACTGGATGCGCAGCCGCGCCCCGATCCCTTGGAGCTGGGCGGTAAGCTGCTCCAGGACGGTGCTCAGGGTGGTTTCGGGGTGAAGCGGCGAGTACACCAGCGCCGCAATTTGGTTAATCAAGCGTTCCTGCTGCGCCTTCCGCCGCGCCTGCTCCAGCAATTCCGCCTGGGCAATGGCAATCGACACCTGATCCGCCACCAACTGCACCACCTGCAGCTCCTCAGCAGAGTAGGAGCGCGGCTCGGTGTGGTGGGAGACCAAGAGCCCCCACAATTGCTGGTGATGCAGGAGGGGCACCACCAGGGAAGAGGCCACCCCCATGCACTTGAGGT
>NZ_JANSIR010000083.1:51770-65471 GCF_047462155.1 Synechococcus sp. OH2 | reverse complement strand
GGATCCACCGGCCGCTGCGGCACCTCTCCCAGAGGCAAAGGCTGGGCCTGGGCAAAGCGGCCCAGGGGCTCCGGCTGGCTGAGGGAGCGGGTTTGGCCCTCCACATCCACGATGACCCGCACCTGGGCCAGGCGAAACAGGTGCCGCGCTTGCTCAGGAATATCCCCCGCCGGAAAAGACAAACCCAGGAGAGAGGGCAGCCGCTCAGCTTGTCGAGCTTCCGCCACCACCGTTCCATGACCTTCCGGGTCGAAGCGGTACACCTTGACCCGATCCGTGCCCAAAAAGGCGCGCACCTCCTCCACCGTTGCCCTCAGGATCTGATCCAGCTCCAGGGATTGCCGGATCTGGTGGGTAATGCGGTTGATGAGGGCATCCCGGCTGGTGCAGGCCGCAGGAGCCAAGTTTTCCGTAGCCATCTCTCCATAAGGAAGCGCAGAAGTATTGGAAGCTACACTCCCTCTTTCACGATAGCGCCCCCTGCCGGGAAGTTACAGAGCCGCAAGGGAAAAGCTTAAGGAATTCAAAAGTTCTCCACTCTCCTTCACAAAGGGGGCTGGGGCAGGCGGAAGAGGCGGGCGGCATTTTGGCTGGTCTGTTGGGCCAGGTCTTCCAAGGGGATCCGCAACAGCTCCGCCAGGGTTTGGGCCACCCGCTGCACATGGGCTGGCTCGTTGCGCTTGCCGCGGAAAGGGGTGGGGGCCAAAAAAGGGCAATCGGTTTCCACCAAAAGCTGGGACAAGGGCACCTCCAAGGCCGACCGGCGCACGGTCTCGGCGTTCTTGAAGGTCACGATGCCGCTAAAGCTGATGAAGCAGCCCAGCTCCACAAAGAGCCGCGTCTCCTCCGGGGATCCGCTCCAGCAGTGCATCACCACCCGCAGCGGCCCCCCAGTGGCCAGGGCCTCCTTGAGGATTTCGTAGGTGGCTGCTGCCGCCTCGCGGCAATGGACGATCAGGGCCAAATCCTGCTCCTGGGCAATGGCAATGTGGGCGCGGAAGGATGCTTGTTGCCGCTCGATGTCCGCCGGGTCGGACTTGTAAAAATCTAAGCCCGTCTCCCCGATGGCCACCACCCGCGTGTCGCTGGCGGCCAACTGGGCGATCTTTTCGGCCAGATCCGGCTGCCACTGGCGCGCCTCCAGAGGGTGCAGCCCCACCGACAAAAACACCTCCGGATACTGGTCGGCAATGGCCTGCAACTGGGGAAATTCCGCTGGCGTTACACAGGAGTGCACCAGTTGCCGGATCCCGGCCTGGCGCCAGCGCTCGGCCACCTGCGGTAGATCTTCTGTAAAGTCGGGATAGTTCAGGTGGACGTGGGTGTCCACCAGGGGGGCAGCGGGCAAGACGGCGGTGCTCAAGGCTCAGCTCCCGAACAAAATGTTGCGGACTCTATCCAATTTTGACACTCCCCCGCCGGGAAACCGGTGGCTTTACGCGGCTATTCGTAAAAGCGGTTCTCGGCCCGGTCGGGATCCTAAGGATCCCTTCTTGCCGGCAAGCCTGGGAGAGCAGGATGATCCATGATGATTAAAGAAATCTGACGCTGGAGGTTTGTTATGGCCCGTACTCCCTCGACCATGCTGCCTTTGGGCACCCCGGCCCCTGACTTCAGCCTGCCGGATGTGGTGAGCGGCCAAACCATTTCCCTCTCTACTTTTGCCGACAAGCCCGCTTTGCTGGTGATGTTCATCTGCCAGCACTGCCCCTATGTGAAGCACGTGCAAGAAGAGCTGGCCCGCATCGGCAGAGATTACAAGGATCGCGGCGTCGGCATTGTAGCCATCAGCGCCAACGATGTGGAGAAATACCCCGACGACAGCCCCGAGAACTTGAAGAAGATGGCCGAGACCTTGGGCTTTACCTTCCCCTTCTGCTACGACGAAACCCAAGAGGTGGCCAAAGCCTTTAGCGCTGCCTGCACCCCCGACTTTTTCCTATTTGATGCGGAGCGTAAGCTGGTCTACCGGGGCCAACTGGACGACAGCCGCCCCAGCCTGACGGATGTGCCGGTGACGGGCAAAGACTTGCGGGCGGCACTGGATAACCTGCTGGCGGGCAAGCCCATTGATCCTGACCAAAAGCCCAGCCTCGGCTGCAACATCAAGTGGAAGCCCGGCAACGAGCCCGACTACTTCAAGCAAGCCTAAATCCGCCGGAAGTCCTTGAGTATAACCCGAAGTTGCCGACCAGGGGTACAGCGCCTACCCTCAGAAAAAAGCGGGCAGCGATGTTAAAAAATTGCGCTGGCTCGCTGGTCTAAAGCTACAGGGAATTGGGCAGGTGCTCCTGCCGTCCAGCAAAGCTGAGGTTGGCAAAGGCAATTCTGGCCATGCTCTAACAGCTACTCCCACTGCCTCTGCTCAAATGGCCAGTGTAGCCCATCAGTAAACTACCCGCTTCTGGCCGCTAAGCGGTACGGAGCGGGTTTAAGCGCTACGCGCCACTGACGCGAATGGCAGCCCTGCAGTTGGCAAGCTAACCACGGACTCCAGGCTGGTTTACAGCAGCCCCAAAACGCAATCCCATGGGCGCTCCGCCTCTGACCAAACCTACTGGGTTTCTAGGGATCCCTTAAACTTAGCGGGACTAGCAGCATAACCTTCAGCAGCAGGGCTCAGCGCTGTTTACTGCATGTTTTTGTCAGGCATCCGCTGGCAGCAGCTCATTAAGAAACTCATCCTGCACTTCACCAAGAGCAGCTGTTAGCTTTGCCCGTGCTGCCAACCCTAGCGCACCTAGGATCTGTGCAGGCGTCCGCATGGTAAACTTCAGCGCTAGCTTCTGTTCTGAAAGAGGCAACCCATCTGGCTGTCGGTCGAAGACTCCTGCCGAGATGAAGCACAGGAGCGCTCTCTTTGTAGCCTCTGAAGATACAGCACTACCAAGGGCGCCGGTTGCCGTTTCGATGATTGTTCCCAGTTCAACGTTGTGCGGTGACACTTCGGCAATCCAGGCTGCAACCCTACTCAGGTCGGCAGGAGCCGGCAGCCGAAAAATTGGCAATCCCGTGGCTAGCAACGACCGGTAGTTCTCGACCGAATGCACAAAGTCGCTACTCAGATCGGGCAGTGCCTCAGCCGCCAGTCGAGCATTGGAGCGGGTTGCCAAAACGACAGCACCACCGCTGGAGCGAAACACGCACAGCTTCGTACCTGCACACAAATACTGAAGCAGCTCGACAAATTTCGCAAATCCGACCCGGCTTGCCTCAAAATCGTGTACTGCGTGACGAATGGCCTCACTCACGACCGACAAATGAAGGCCCTGGCCACTCAGATCGCGTTGGGCTTCCTCATCGTTTTCCAGCCAGTGAAGAATCTCCTTGGCCTTTGCGATCACAGCCTGTCGGTCGCCTGTCCCAACACGCCTTATGGCTCTTGCCATACGAACAACGAGGGGAGTTGTGATCTGCGGCTCCTCCCCAAGGCCTTGGAGTGTGGATGTGGATTCCCGGTCACTTCTGTCCTCCGGATCTGGGATAGGCACGAATTCATCGCAGATGGCTTGGAAGACACGGTTCGCCGCGCTCGTGTATGCACACCCAATGACGACCTTACCGTACTCATGAAGCTTCTTCGCCAGGGAGGCAAAGCCGCCGTCACCGGAGACTATGACGAACACCTCGATTGATGGTCTGATATGTGCCAAGTCAACCGCGTCAATTGCTAGCTGGATGTCAGCAGCATTCTTTTTTTGATCTCTGGAAAAACCGAACACTTGTACAGGCTCGATACCCAACTCGTTGATCTCTCCACGCATGACGCCAAGTCGCGGGTCACTCCAGTTGGCATAAGCGCGTTGAACCGCAATTGCCGATAAGCGGCCGGTCTTGCGGACGGATTCCAGTATTTCTCGGAGTGACAAGTTGGCCAGCGTCTGTGCAGAAAACGCATAACCCTTCAGGAGATTCTCGATATCGTAGAAGATTGCAGTGTTGAACGGCATCGCCTCCCTCCATGCAACATTAACGCCTAAACTCGCTTGCCACAACCCTACCAGGATTTCAACTAGTGACCTGTTCTGAAGTCAGGTGCGGTACTCCCAAAAAATCTACTGGGTTCCCACCGACGTAGATCCCAACATAGCCACCAACTAGATAGCCTGCCTTATCCCGACAATCTTGCTTTTATTTCAGCTTTACCGGATGGCACTCCTTGTTGCACAGCGAGGTTACTTCCGTGTGCAAAGTACCACTGCTCACCCATCTGCTCCCTTAAATTAGTGATTTCCCACGCCGAGCTTCAGTTCCTTCTGCTACGGGGTGGCCGCCTCAAGCCTCCCTCCAAAACTGTCGCTGATACCCAAGTCACCCAAGCCGTCTGCTATTGTCTAGAGCACAGGGATCCCCCGCTCATTGCCTGGACTAGGCCGTGCCTAGGCACTCCAGACCCGCTGAAACCTGATGTTTTTCAAGCTTGGCACCATCTCTGACTCCATCCTGAAGGTTCAATTGGGGCATAGACACCGACGACAGAGCCCTGGCCAAGTTGACGAGGGGAATTATAACCTGCTCTTAATGTCGGTGCAGTATTCTCGGAGGTGCCTTTAGTGAATACAACTGCCTTTTTCTATGAACACCCGTCGTACTTTCCTGGCTTTCGCCGCTGGCTTGGTGGCTGCCGCCGGCGCTGCCTTCCTGGCTGCCGACAGCTTTGCCCAGTCTCCTGCCAACGTCAAAGTTTGGATTGCCTTTACCGATAACCGTCTCGATTGGGCCCGCGCAAAAGCGGCGGAGTTTAACAAGCAATTTCCTCAATACAACGTAACCGTTGAGGGCTACGGCAACTACGAAGAAATTCAACAGGCTACCGACCTCGCTATTCAACAAAATGCCGCTCCGGCGGTGGTGCAGTGGTTTGAGGTGGGCACCCAACGGGCACGGGATTTCGGCTACTTCAAGTCCATCGCCGAGGCGCTGGGCAACCGCACCGAGGTGAACGGGATCCCGGTGAACTTCGACGATTTTATCGAGCCGGTGGTGAGCTACTACACCCTGGATGGTAAGTTCACCTCCATGCCTTGGAACAGCTCCAGCCCCATCCTCTATTCCAACACCGCCATTTTGAAGAAAGCTGGGATCGAGAAGCCACCGGCCACCTGGCAGGAGCTGGAAGCCGCCTGCGAGAAGATCATGGCGCTTCCCGATGCGCCCCAGGGCTGCGTCACCTGGCCCAACCACGGCTGGTTCTACGAGCAGTGGATGGCACAGCAGAATGCTCTCTTGGCCAATAACGAAAATGGCCGCGCCGCTCGGGCTACCCAGGTCTTTTTGGACTCGGAGCCCTCGGTAGCCATCGCCACCTGGTGGAAAGGGATGTACGACAAACGCTACTACATCTACAGCGGCAAGCAGCGGGATTGGGCGGCCACGGAGCAAGCCATCCAAACCGGCACCGTCGCCATGGCCATCACCAGCAGCGCCGATGCGGCCAACATCACCAACGCCGCCAAGCAGAACAACATCGAGCTGGTCACCACCCGCATGCCCTACAACGCCGACAAGGGTTGGACGGGGAACTTGATTGGGGGCGCCAGCCTTTGGTTGGTGAAGGATCTGCCCAAAGAGGTGGAAGAGGGGGCACTGACCTTCATGTTGTGGCTGAATAGCACCGAAAATGCTGCCGAGTGGCACAAGGTAACTGGCTATCTGCCCATTCGCAAAAGCTCGGTAGCCTTGCTGGAGTCGCAGGGCTGGTTCAAGGAAAACCCCAACTTCTTCACTGCCATCGACCAAATCAACAACTCCAAGGTCACCCCTGCCACCCGTGGGGCGTTGCTGGGAGCCTTTCCTGAGATTCGCAACGTGGTGACCCAAACCATGGAGGATCTCATGCTCAAAGGCGGGGAGCCGGCCCAGGCCATGGCCAAGGCCAACGAGGAGGCCAACCGCCTGCTGGCCGAGTACAACTCCCTCTATCAGTAATTGGCCGGTAGCTGGGATGCTGTCGGATTGACGGCGAAATCCGAAGATGGGGAGTGGGCAGCTGCCTGCCCCTTTCTTGGCTTTTGCAAGGTTAGAGGGGAAAGAGAACATGGGGGAATGGATGCAAGTGCTGGTGCCACTGCTGGCAGGGTTGTCAGGGGCCCTCTGGGTGGGATCCCGTTTTCGGCACATCGAGCGGCCTGTGCTGCTGGGGGCGGCTCTGGGGGGTCTGGCAGGAGGGTTGGGATCCCTGATCTTCATGGTGCCGCTGGATTTTTGCACCTTTGCGCCGGAGCGCAAGGCCATCGACTTCGCTTTTGGCGTGGGGCTGGTGCTGGCGGGCATGGCCATCCCCCTCTGGCCGCTGCTGGCGTGGATCCGCAAGGAACAGGAGCGCCGCCTAGGGATCCCCAGTGCAGCCCCCCAAGAGAGGGGTATCTTCAAGCAGGGGTGGCTGGCCTGGCTGCTCTTGTTGCCCACCTTCACCATTTTGGTGGTGTTTCTCTACTATCCAGGGCTGGATACCCTGCGCCTTTCCACTCTGCTCACCTTTGTGGGTGCACCGCGCAGCCGCTTTGTCTGTGTGGATAACTTTACCGCTCTGCTGACAGATTCCACCTATCTGCGCAGCCTGGGGATTACCTTTGCCATTTCGGCGGCTATCGTGGTGCTAGGGCTGAGCGGATCCCTGTTGATCGCCACGTTGCTCTACCAGCCCATTCGCGGAGCGGCGATCTATCGCATCTTACTGATCTGGCCCTATGCCATTTCGCCAGCAGTGGCCGGCATCATCTTTTTCATCATCTTCAACCCCTTGGGCGGTGTAGCCAACTACTTACTGGGGCTGGTAGGGATCCCACGTTTGAACTGGCTGAGCGATCCCAATTTAGCCCCTTGGGTGGTGATCTTTGCCAGCGTTTGGAAGCAGATGGGCTACAACATTTTGTTTTATTTGGCTGGGCTGCAAAACCTGCCTAAAGATTTGCAGGAGGCGGCTGCCATCGATGGGGCAGGGGCCCTTCGCCGCTTTTTTGCCATCACCCTACCGCTGCTTTCCCCCATCACCTTCTTTTTGGTGATCACCAACATGACCTACGCCTTTTTTGATATTTTTGGCACCATTGATCTGCTGACTGCCGGCGGCCCTTCCGGATCCACCTCGGTGCTGATCTACGAGATCTACAAAATCGGTGTATCGTCGGGCAATTTGGGCAGAGCAGCCGCCCAATCAATTGTGCTCTTCTTAATTGTGGTGGGCCTGACGATCCTGCAATTCCGCACCACCGAGCGTCATGTAACGTATGGAGGATGAGAGTTGAGAGCCCCGCTCCCAGAGGAGAGGGGCTAGGGACGAGGGCTGGCCTTTTTTGAGAGAGAGCAAAATCTAGGACTCGTCGGCGTCCGAAGGCTCAGAAGGGGCAGACAACTCGCGCCACTGCTTGAAAACATTGCCTAGGTTGCGGCGGAACTCGCCAATTCCCAGCAGGGATCCCGGCTCTGGATCCCAAGAAGCCGAGAACACGCCGTAGCTAATACCCAAAAAGCCAAGGCCGAAAAAGGCCAGCGACTCCACCAGGGTAAAGTAAGGTGGCAGAGCCACCACATGGTTGGTTAAGAGATAGTAATTGACAAAAAAGCTGCTCAAGCCAAGGCCAGAAGGGATCCCGGAAAAGACCAAGATCCGCCGCACCATGCGCCGGCTCACCTCCGGAGGGATAACAGCAACCGGCTCTCTTTGGGTCGGCTGCTTCTCCACCTGAGCAGGGGTAGGGCTGGAGCGGCGGCGGGAGGCTTTGGAATAGCGGCTGGACTTGCCCACGAAGGTAGCTCTCCAACAGCGATTTAGCTAGCTGCCTACTTTCTCACGCGGATGTTCAACCGTTCGGCCAGCTCCCGGAAGCGGTCGGGAGAACGTTTGGCAATGTAGTTGAGCAGACGCTTGCGCCGACCGATCATCATCATCAGGCCGCGGCGGGAGTTAAAATCTTTCGGGTTTTTCTGAAGGTGCTGCGAGAGTTGGTTGATACGGCTGGTTAGAAGAGCAACTTGTACCTCCGCAGAACCGGTGTCGGTGTCGTGAAGTCGGTAGGTCTCGATAATCTCCTGCTTTTCTTGCTGCAGTAAGGCCATAAGTTCACAAAAACTGGATGCACTGCCTCAGAATGATAACATCGGCTTTTCGTCCTTTGCTATAGCCGGGTTAGGGGGAGAATAAGGAGATGACGACAACTTCTGGGGATCTGCCGGCCTTGCTGGAGCTGTTGAGCTCTCAGAACTTGGGGGATCGGCTGCGCGCCGTCAACAAAGCCAGAGAGCTCCCCCCGACCGCAGCCTTGACACTGTTGCAGCGAGCTGTAACCGACGAGAATGCCCGCGTCCGCTATGCCGCCATCAGCCAATTGGGCACCCTCTCCGGCGAAGGTGTCGATCCGGCTGCCCTTTTGCCGATTCTGCGACGGTTTTTGCGAGAGGATCCCGAGTTCGATGTGCGGGCTGCCGCCGCCGCCGCCCTGGGGGATCTGAAGCAGCCGCAGGCCCTAGACGATCTGCTAGAAGCCTACCAGCGAGAGACGGAGTGGCTGGTGCGCTTTAGCATTGTCGCCGCCCTGGGCGAGCTGGGTAACCCCGCCGCCTTCGATACCCTAGTGCAGGTTTTGCAGGAAGAAGACGAGCTGCTGACAACAGCCGCCGCCGCTGCCCTGGGAGATCTAGGGGATCCGCGAGCCATCCCCCATCTGGAGCCCCTCATCGATTCGGACGACTGGCAGTTGCGCTACCGCGTCTGCATTGCCCTAGCCCAGCTTGGCACCGAGGCAGCTCGCCCTGGCTTGACCCGCTTGGCTCAGGATCCCCAAGAGCAGGTGGCCGCCCACGCCCGCGCCGCCCTAGCATCTCTGTAGGCAGCCCGCCTCTCGACACTCAGACAGGCTTTGCTCCCCAGCAGATACGAGCTAGCTCATGGCGTTGATGATGTAATCAAAGTAGGGAGCGGCCTCGGCGGCGGAGTCGGGATCCAGCAGGCTGAGGGCTGCTTCCTTCAAGAACACGATCGCATCGATCATACCGGCAATGGGCACGTTGAGGGCATTGTACATCTCCCGCACCCCTATCAGGCCGATGGACTCGATCGGCTCCTTGCTGCCAGCAATGATGCCATAGGTCACCAGACGTAGATACCAGTCGTAGTCCCGCAGGCACTGGTTGTAGCGCTTTTCGCCGTAGGCATTGCCGCCGGGTTGTATATATTCGGGTCGCTTGGCAAATAGCCGCTTTTGGGCCTCGTCGATGATGCGCTTTTTATTTTCTGTTAGCACCTGAGCGATTTGCAGACGCCTCTCGCCGCTGCTCATGTAATCTTTGATAGCTTCCAGTTCGCTGACTGAGAGGTAACGCAGTTGGTCATCCGCAGTCTCGATGATCTGGTTGATCACGCTCACGGTAGGGATTCTCCTGTTTTGTAACGCTCTTTCAATTCACTTAATCAAGCCAGCCCAGCAACCCATCCCCCTAGCCAAAGGCTGGCCCAGAAGATGAGAAGACAACTAAGCAAGCTAACTGCTCCCAGTTTAGGATAGGACAGACCTTCCCTCAAGCACCTGGCCCAGCCGGCAGACCGGCTCTAAATCCGGCCCCGCAGCCATTGGGCCATCTCGTTGCGCCGTGGAGCCGCCTCCAGACACACCTCCTCAGTAATCCGTCCCTCCTGGTAGAGCCGAAACAAAGACTGATTCATGGTACACATGCCCTCGTAGGAGCCGTCGGCAATCAGCTCCTCAATCTCGTCCACGGCGCCCCGCTTGATGTAGTCGCGGATAGCATCGGTGTTGCGCATGATCTCGTGGGCCGCCGTCCGCTTACCATCGGTGGTGCGCACCAGCGTCTGGGCAATAATTGCTACTAGAGTCTCCGCTAGTTGCAGACGCATCGGCTCCTGCTCCTCCGGCCGGTAGATCCCCAAGAGACGCTCGATGGTGCGGACGGCACTGTTGGTGTGCAGGGTTCCGAAGACCAAGTGGCCAGTCTGACCAGCCTTCAGAGCCGTATCCACCGTTTCCCGATCCCGCATCTCCCCAATCAGGATGATGTCTGGATCTTCGCGCAGCGAGGCCTTTAGGGCGTTGGCAAACTCCAGAGTGTGGATCCCAACCTCCCGCTGCCGCACCATCGATTTCTTGCTTTGGTGGACGAACTCGATGGGATCCTCAATGGAGATGATGTGCTTGGCGAAGTTGGAGTTGATGTAGTCCACCATCGCCGCCAGAGTCGTGGACTTACCGGAGCCGGTGGGGCCAGTTACCAGAACCAGGCCCTTGTGCTCTTCGGCAATGCGCTTCAACACCTCCGGCGCTCGCAACTGCTCCAAGGTCAAGATCTTGAGCGGGATCAGACGCATCACCATCGCCGGCCCCAGCAGGGAAACAAAGCAGTTGACCCGGCAGCGCACCAGGCCTTCGTACTGGATAGCGGTATCCAGCTCCAGGCACTCCTCAAATTGCCGGATTTGGTTTTCCGGCAGGCTTTCCCGCAGCCAGCCATAGAACATCTCAGTAGTGGTGACCGGGTAGTTACTCAAGACCATTTGCCCCCGATCCCGGAAACGGGGCACCTCTCCCACCCCTAGGTGAATGTCCGAGTAGCCTTTTTCGTAGGCTTCCTGCACCAGTTGGCGCAGCGTCGGGCCAGCGGGGGCAGACTTAGGAGCAGCGGCGGCCACCGGGATCCGTCCAGCAGCCGTTGGTCGAGCCGGCGGCCCAAAAGGCGGAGCAGCCGGACTGGGGCTGGGGGGAGACACCTGAGGCCGGGCGGCAGGAGCTGGAGCGGGCGGTGGCATCTGCGAGGCAGTTGCAGGGCCAGGCATGGGCACTGGCGTCTGAGGCGGAGCGGCAGCCACGCCCGGTGGAACGGGTCGACCCAAGATGGGTTTGGGAGCACTGGTGGCAGGACGCGATCTAAGCCCTTGAGGGGGAGAGGCAGCCAGTACCGGATCCAACTGGGTTGGGGGCTCCACCGGCGGCGTCTGCGCAGCCTCCCGCGCGGGGCGCTGGATATCAGGCGGGGTCGGCGGCTTCCAACCGGAGTCTAAGTCAGTGGGAAATTGGTTCTCAGGGCTGACCTCGCTCATAACAGGCCTCGCTTCTGGCAGGATCTGCGTCGATTTTAAGCTAGTATTCCCAGCCTGAGCAGAGGATTAGCTTTCTTGCCGGCAAAGCGCTGCGGGATCCTTAAAAGTTGGACGGGTGGCGAATGAGGCTCAAGAACTCCTCCCGCGTGCGGGGATCCTCCTGGAACACCCCCACCATCGAGCTGGTGACCGTCCACGAGCCGGGCTTTTGCACCCCCCGCATCACCATGCACATGTGGGTAGCCTCAATAACCACTCCCACCCCATAGGGATCCAGCATGGTCATCAAGGCTTCCGCGATCTGGCGGGTAAGACGCTCCTGAACCTGCAGGCGGCGGGAGTACATCTCGACAATGCGGGCAATCTTGCTCAGGCCAACCACTTTTTGGCGGGGGATGTAAGCCACATGGGCCTTGCCGATAAAGGGCAACAGATGGTGCTCACAGAGGCTAAATAGGGTTACGTCCCGCAGCAGCACCATCTCGTCGTGGCCCTCGTCGAAGATGGCGCCGTTGATGAGATCTTCCAGGGACTGCTGATAGCCGCTGGTCAAAAACTTCAGCGCGGCCACCACTCGCTCCGGGGTTTTCTTGAGACCCTCCCGCTGGGGATCTTCCCCAATGCCCCGCAGCAACGTCTCCACTGCGGCCACCATCGCCGGATCCAGGCTTTCTGAGCCCCTGGGCTCTTGCTCTGCCGAGTGGGACAGATCGCGAATAACCCGAGACTTGAGGTTGGCTTTGTCGTTGAGTCGCAATTCGGCACCGGATCCAGGCTTGGCAAGAGTCATAGCAGGATATTCCTTTGGTTGAACGAAGGGTTGAAGGAACTTGTCGAGGGAGACAGGGCCGGGAAACCCTCAAAACTGGGCTAGCAAGGCCACTCCAGGAAGAGCCAGCCTAAAAGGCCCCCGCCGCCGGCATGAGGGTGAGATCTTCCACCACAGCACCCTTGGGGAGGTGAACGATGTGCGCAACCAAGTCCGCCACCCACTCCGGCGAGAGCATTTGGGAACGGTCGAAATCGACCTGAACTGTGTCCCAAAGGGGGGTATCCACAGCTCCGGGACACAGGCTGGTCACCCGAATGCCATGCTGCCGTTCCTCTGCGGCCAGGGCTTGAGAAAAGCCCAGCAGGCCAAACTTGCTGGCGCAGTAGGCCCCCCAATTGGGAAAGGCTCGCTTGCCCGCAATGGAGATAATGTTGACAATCGTGCCGCAGCGCTGCTGGCGCATCCCGGGCAGAACGGCTTGGGCACAGAGAAAAGCTGCCGTCAGGTTCAAGTCGATCACTCGCTGCCAATCGGACAAAGATAAGGTGGCCAAAGGCCCAACCTGGGCTATGCCGGCGTTATTGACCAAGACATCACAAACACCAAATCGATCCAGGAGAGCCTGCAACTGCTGCGGTAGAGCTGTCAAGTCGGCCAAGTCGATGGGAAAAACCTCCGCCTTTCCTCCCTTTGCCTGGATCTCCGCCTGTACCCCCAGCAAATCGGGACGGGAACGGGCCACCAGAGCAACTGCCACCCCTTGCCGAGCTAGGGCTAGGGCCACCGCTTTGCCGATCCCTCGACTGGCCCCCGTGATCAGGGCACGTTCAGGGAACTTTCTCTCAAAACTCATCCAGAACAGAGACCCTGGAAGGCGCTATCGAGAGCAAGCGCCGCCAAAGTCTGGGAAACTTCGTTAACTAAGTGTAACACTGATTTCTGCCACCCAAAACAAAGGGTCGAAGCTGGGATCCCGACCCCTCTCTATCCCGAGCCGACCGGCCTCAACACAACTTGGGGTATGGTAGTCTACTAAAAGTAGTGAAAATCTTTTGCAACAATCGCCATGGCCGAGTTCTTGGTTTCCTCAACGTCCACTGCTGCCCGGGCGGATTCTCCCTACATTCTTCAGGTTGAGGGCATTAGCAAGAGGTTTCCTGGCCAGCGGCAGTGGGTTTTGCAGGAGGTGGAGTTTCGCCTGCCTCAGGGAGACATTCTGGGGATTGTGGGCCCGTCGGGCTGCGGAAAAACCACCCTCTTGCGTACCATTGCCGGTTTTGAGCAGCCAGACAGCGGGCGGATCCTGCTGGGAGGACAGGTTGTGGTTGGGGATGGGCAGTGGATCCCGCCGGAGCGGCGGGGAGTGGGGCTGGTGTTTCAAGATTTTGCCCTGTTTCCGCACTTGGACGTGTTGGCTAATGTGATGTTTGGCCTCCGGTCCACCAACGCGACTGCGGCAGGGGCGCAGCGGAGCCATCACCCTCCCTTGACGGAGTGGCGAGGTACTGCCCAACAGGCGCGGGAACGGGCTTACGAGGTGTTGCGCTTGGTGGGCCTAGAAGGCTACGTCCACCGCTATCCGCACGAGCTCTCGGGCGGTCAGCAGCAGCGAGTGGCTCTGGCCCGGGCTTTGGCCCCCAGGCCCAGCCTGATCCTTTTGGATGAGCCGCTGAGCAACTTGGATGTGCAGGTGCGCTACTACTTGCGGGAAGAAATCCGCAAAATCCTCAAGCAAACCCAGACCTCGGCCATTTTCGTTACCCACGACCAGGAAGAGGCCCTCTCCCTTTCCGATTGGGTGGCGGTGATGCGGGAGGGCCGCATCGAGCAATGGGGATCCCCGGAGGAAGTTTACCGGGAGCCGGCTACCCGTTTTGTG
>NZ_JANSIR010000083.1:46012-51671 GCF_047462155.1 Synechococcus sp. OH2 | reverse complement strand
AGAATTCATCGCCCAGGCCAACTTTCTGCGCTGTGAGCGGCGGGAGTCTGGTTGGCAAGCTAAGGAGCTGCTGCAGATTCCCTCCCAGTTTCTCCGAGATCAGCCCGATCCCCATCTGCGCGAGGGAGAGTTGATGATCCGGCAGGAGGAGTTACGTCTGCATCCGGATCCGCAAGGGAGAGTTACCATTCGGGATCGTCAGTTTTTGGGGCGGGAGTATCGCTATTGTCTGGTCACAGAGACGGGCAAGGAATTGCACGCCCTGGCGCGGGAAGCTTTGCCCGTGGGCACGCGGGTTCAAGTTACCGTCGAGCAGGGCCGTCTGTTCCCCCTTTCCCAACCTTAGGCAGTAGCGGGCCCCCAGCAAAACCGATCGGGAAGCAAGAGCTTTGCCTAGTGGGAATTGGCCTTCTCAGCCCAGACTCTGCATCCAGAGGATGGAGGGGCGATCTGTATTTGGTGTGGCTCCGCTTTGTTGGACTCCGTATATAGTAGGAGGTGATGCGGGATCCCCACCCAAAACAGGGTCTTTACCCCTCGACAGGGGTTGAGCAAATGCTTTAACCTTGCCTTCTAGGGTGGCCCAGGGGCGCTCGTCAAAAAGGGTAGAGGGGGGGTAGTGTCAGCAAGGGCCAGTTCGCCAGGCGCTGTCCCCAAAGTCCCAAGAGTGTGCCGCATCGCTCGCCCGAGCTGTGTTGAGCAAGGTAAGCTTGGTCAGCTCTTCTTGGGCAGAGGCCGTCGGTTAGGGTCTTAGGGATCTGACCCCATAGCAACGAAGACAAGGCGCAAGGCCGGGAGTAGAGATGAAAAGGATGCGCAGTAATGCAGTGCCGCTTTTGGGATCCCTTTGCCGCCGCGCAGCTCAGGCAGGTGGGCGGGCTGTGTTCGTAGCAGCAGTTCGCAGCACTCTCCTGCTGGGGGTGGCGGGGGTGATTTGGGGGGGAGCTCCTATTTTTGCTCAAGGGGGGCTCCTCTTGACTCAGGCAGTGGCAGCTCCCATGAGTCGTCAAGAAGTGGCGGAGCGGCTGAATCTGGTGCCGGTTTTTGCCATCGTGTCTCAGAACGGCACCCCTGTGGTCGCCAACGTAGAGCGGGAGGGGCGCACCATCCAGGTGGCTTCTTTTTGGCTGGATCAGAACCAAGCCCAGCAAGCGTTGCAGCAGGTGAAAGCCAAGAACCCTGAGGTGGGTCAGCAGGCCCAGGTGGTGCCCATTCCCTTGGGCTACGCCTACGAAAAGTCGGAAGAAGAGCGGGCCAAGAATAGCGATCTGTACTTTGAGGTGGTGCCCCGGGCTGCTGATGTGGAGGCGGCCAAGCAGGTGCTGAAAGAAACGGGTCAGGAGGTGCCGCCGGAAGTGATCGGCGTGCCGCTGTTCTATGGCCGCTCGGGAGAGGGGCTGCTGACCATCGAGCAGGATGGCCAGGAGGTGGTGCCTTTCTTCTTCGACCGCAACGACCTGAAGGGGGCTTTGGATCGGGCGGCGGCGCAGAACCCAGAGGTGGTCGGCAAAACCCAGATCGAGGTCACTTCCTTGGCCATCGTGGTGGAGCGCATGTTAGCCCCTGATGCCCAGGAGGATGTGCAGAAGATTGCTTTCATCCCCCCGCGCGCGTCGCTGGAGTACGTGCAATCGTTAGTTCGCTCTGCCACTCCTCAGCCCAATTCACCTGCCACTCCCCAGCCTCAGCGGCGTTGACCTAGCTCCTGATGGGATCCCCGCTGGTGCAGCAATTGCTGGCCTGGCGTGCCCAGGCTTTGCGGGCGGCGCAAGCTGCCGGCATCTCTCCTCAGGAAGTGGAACTTTTGCTGAGGGAACGGCTGGGCTGGGGATCGTTGGAGCGCTTGCTGGGTCGGCCCCCGACGGTGCAGGGGGATCCCCTGGCGGAGGTAGAGGAGCTGTGGCGGCGCCGGCTGACAGAGCGCATCCCTCTACAGTACCTGCTGGGAAGGGTAGAGTGGGCGGGTTTGAGCTTGCGGGTAACGCCAGCGGTGTTGATCCCACGCCCGGAGACCGAGCTACTGGTGGAGCAAGCCTCCCTTTGGTTGAGGTCTAACCCGCTGCCGCCGGGATCCCTTTTTGCCGACCTGGGCACCGGTAGTGGGGCAATTGCCATCGCTTTGGCCCAGGGGCATCCCCAGTTGCAGCTTCTGGCGGTGGACGTGAGCCCAGAGGCTTTGGCCGTTGCGGCAGCCAATGTGGCGGACTATCATCTGCAGGAACGGGTGAAGCTGTTGCAGGGATCCTGGTTTGTGCCTTTGGATCCCTGGCGAGGCCGGCTGCGTGGCCTGGTTTCCAACCCGCCCTACATCCCCACTGGAGAGCTGGCCTACCTCATGCCCGAGGTACGGCTACACGAGCCACGACAGGCCCTCGATGGGGGGGAAGATGGGCTGGTGCACTTGCGCCTTTTGATTCAAAAGGCACCGGATTACTTGGCCCCCAACTCCTTTTGGGCGGTGGAGGTGATGCAAGGCCAAGCCCCTTGGGTGGTGGAGCAGTTGCAGGCCAGAGGCGGCTATCAGCAGATCCAAGTCCACAAGGATCTGGCTGGAATTGAGCGGGTGGTCAGCGCCCATTTCGTCGGCTAGAAAGTTGGAAAGAAAAAGGTAGGATCCAGGAGCGCGCTGCTGTCAAATTAGCTAAAACCCAAGGCTCTCCATCCGAACACATCACCAGATCTCCTACCTTTCGTCCAAAGTACCTCTTGAGGAAACCCTTGCCTGCAGCAAAACCCGATCCTCCCTCCCAGCAGGCCGCTGCTGCCGCCGGGCAAGAGGCGGTGGACTGGCAGTTTGCGTTTGAGCGCTCGGAGGTGATGCGCGCCTTTCAGCAGGAGCTGCTCGTCAGTATTGGCCACGAGCTGCGCAACCCCCTCAGCAGCCAGATGGGATCCCTGCAGTTGGTGCTGTCCGATCTGTGCGATTCCCGCGAAGAAGAGCGGGAGTACCTGCAAAGTGCCAAAGAAGCGGTGGAGCGCCTGATCAAGTTGCTCGAGGAGTACACTCGCCTGGCTCGCCACGACCTGCCCATTCAACCCTTGCAACCGGAGCCGACCCGACTCCGCCCCCTCCTTCAGGATGTGTACAGCCTAACTCGCCTACAGGCCCAGGATCAGGGCATTCGCTACGAATGGCCGACCCTACAACCGCCTTCTGCCTCTGAGCTGCCCGCCTTCTCGGAGAGCCTTATGGTTTGGGCAGATCGCCACGGTTTGGTGCAGGCCCTGCTGGGGGTGTGTCGCTGGGGTATTCGCACCCTACGCTATGGTTCGATGACTCTGCACCTCTACCCCATCGCAGCAGCAGAGGGGCGCCTTTGCCTAGAGTGGAATCTGGAAGGGCGGTGCCATGTGCCCATCCAAACAAAGGGTTGCGCTGCTTGGCGGGTGAGCGAGCGGCTCCTGAGAGAAATGGGGGGCGATCTGGAGCTTTGCGAAAGCAGCCTCCACCGGGTTGTTATCAAAGTAACCCTGCGCCTTGCCCAGTAAATCTCAGACAAAAGAAGATACCCTTTCCTGCGAGGGAGAACTACTCTTCCTCCTCGCCTTTGGGAAGAGCGCCGTGGACGACCTCGACTTTTGCAGGCCGACAAGAGCTTGGCTGCACTAGGGGCAATTTGCCTGTGACTTGGATCTGGGATATCTAACAAAGCTTAACCTTCGCGGCGCAGGGCCAGCTCAGCGCGATCCAGTTGCATCAGCACCCGCTCCACCTTCTCCGGGTCAAGAGGCCGGTTGGAGGTGCGGTAGTGGGAGGCCACGGTGTTGAACACGGTGCGCAGAGTAGTGAAGGATTGCAGCTTGTCGTAGCGATGGCCATGGTAGCGCCCTGCGAATTCTTGCATAGCCTCCATCACTTCCGCCCGCGCCTCTGCCGGGTTCATCACGGGATCCGCTTCCGAAAGGACGGTGCGCAGCGTCTGAATCAGAGTCATGCTGTCTTCGTAGTACTTGCCGGTGAGACGGGCCGCCTGAGCACTTGCGGTCGTCCAGCCCAGCACCAGGATGACCGAGAGCAACAGGCTGAGAAGGCGTAGAAAAAAAGTTTTCAGCATGGGAAGCTTGCCTTATGTAACTTATCTTTAAGCATAAGTCACAGCGACGCCGGAAGAGGAGCCATTGAGAAGATGCCGTCCACCTTCTTCAACCACTTGCTGCCGGAGCTCGCCCAGTACAGATCCCACGCGATCATGTTGGCCCTGATTTTGGGGTTTGCTTGTGCTCACAGTGGGCTGGCCTACTTGCGCCCCTGGGGAGAAGCTTGGCTGGGATCCCGTCTGTACCGCCTTCTTTTTGCGCTGGTCAGCCTCAGCTTGGCGCCGCTGCTGCTGATCTACTTCTTTAACCATCGCTACGACGGCGTGATCCTTTGGGATCTCCATGCTGTCCCCGGCATTCACACCACCGTTGTTCTTTTGTCGGCGCTCTCGTTTTTCTTTTTGTATCCGGCCACCTTCAATTTGCTGGAGATCGCTGCCATTCAGAAGCCGGAGATCCACCTGTTTGAGAGCGGGATCATCCGCATCACCCGCCACCCTCAAATGGTGGGCCAGGTGATCTGGTGTGTGGCCCATTCCCTTTGGATTGGCTCCAGTTTCATGCTGGTCACTTCCCTGGGGTTGGTGGCCTATCACCTGTTCGCCGTCTGGCACGGGGATCACCGGCTGGAGCGGAAATACGGTCAGGCCTTCCGCGATCTCAAGGCCCGTACTTCTGTGATCCCCGGCTTGGCCATTCTGCAGAAGCGCCAGCAACTGCAACCGCGAGAGTTTCTACGCTGGGCCTACCTGGGAGTGTTCAGCTTCGTAGTGATTCTTTACGCCCTCCACCCGCAAATGATATCTGCAGCCAGCAGAGTTGCCTGGTAGCATGATCCCAAAGAACTTCTTTAGTTTGGGAGTGGCGATCTTGCAAGTTGCACTTGATGCTTTTAATCAAGAACTTTTGACAAGCGATGGATGGGTTTTGGTGGATTTTGGCGCCCCTTGGTGTGGCCTGTGTCGTTTCATTCAGCCGATTACCGATCGCCTCGCCTCCGAGTGGGGAGGGTCGATCAAGGTGCTGCGGGTGAATGTGGACGACAATTTTTGGCTGCCGCGCCGCTATCGGGTGCGCTCGCTACCAACCTTAATTTTGTTTGAGAAAGGTCAAGAAGTGCATAGGTTAGAGCACTTCGCCAGCCGTGATGATGTGCTCCGCCGTTGCGAGCAGTTGTTTCTCGCTCATCTGCGCTATTTGGGCCCGCCAGGCCCCTCTTCTTCCCTAGCTCCCCAGGCACCGCCGCCAGGGGTGTAGAGGGTGAGCACATCGCCGGCTTTTAAGGGGCGGCTGATCTTGCTGGGCAAGGGATCCCCGTTGACGAGGTTGATCCCCACCTGGCCAGGCTCGCCGCCTTCTTCCCCTTGGGGGGCATGGTGACGCCGGTCGGTGAGCAGGGAGAGGGTGCAATCTTGCAAGGTCTGGAGGGAGCGGATCAGCCCCCAGCCGCCCCGCTGGCGGCCATGGCCGCCGGAATCCGGGCGTAGCTCATAGCGCAGCACCCGCAGGGGATACTCCAGCTCCAGAGCTTCGATGGGGGTGTTGAGGGTATTGCTCATGCCCACGTGGACACCGTCCAGGCCCGGTCGCTGCCGGCTGGCTCCTTGGCCGCCCCCCAGGG
>NZ_JANSIR010000083.1:32607-45832 GCF_047462155.1 Synechococcus sp. OH2 | reverse complement strand
GAACACCACATCGGCAATGCGCTGCGAAGTTTCTACGTTGCCCGCCACCACCGCCACCGGAAATTGGGCGTTCACCAGGCAACCAGGCGGGGCCACGATCTCGATGGGATCCTCCAGGCCGACATTGCTGGGCGCCGTGGGATCCAACAGGCAGCGCAGGGCAAAGAGCACTGCCGAGCGGGTCACAGCCAAAGGTGCGTTCAGGTTCCCCGCGGTGGCCGGGGCTGTGCCGGCAAAGTCCACCCGTAGCCTCTCCCCCCTTACCTCAATCTGCACCTGGATGCGGAGCGGCTCGGGCGGATCCCCGTAGCCCTCCAGGTAGTCGCAGGCGGTGTAGATCCCAGCGGGCAGAGCCTGGATCTGGGCCTGCATCCGCCGCCGGCTGTAGGCGATCACCCCGGCAATCAACTGCCAGGTCTCCTCCTCGCCAAAGCGGGCCAGCAGCTCGCGAAACCGGCTCACCCCCACGGCGCTGGCTCCCACCTGGGCCTGCAAATCCCCCTGCCGCTGCTCAGGGTTGCGCACATTGGCCAGGATCAGGCGCAGCAGATCGCCCTGCCAGCACAGCTCCCCCGTCAGGGTCATTTGGGCCAGCCGCAGCGGCGGGATCACCAGCCCCTCCTGCCAGATTTCCGTGGAGTCGGCCGGCATGGAGCCAGGGCGCATCCCCCCAATATCGGCATGGTGAGCCCGGTTCACCGCGTAGGCGCAGACCTGCTCTGGATCCCGCAGGCCGGGGATGGCTGTAACCACCGTGATATCCGGCAGATGGGATCCCCCCTGGTAGGGATCGTTGAGGACGAACACATCACCCGGCCGCGGGCCGGTTGCCACCACTGCCCGCACTGCTTCCGCGAGAGCTCCCAGGTGCACCGGAATGTGGGCCGCCTGGGCAATACAGGCCCCTTGGGCATCGAACAGGGCCGTCGAGCAATCCCGCCGCTCCTTGATGTTGGCCGAGTAAGAACCGCGGATGAGGCGCGCCCCCATCTCCTCGGCGATCCCCGCCAGCGCATTGGCCATCACCTGCAACCGGATGGGATGGGAGACGCTATCCATGCTCCTCACAGCCTGCGCACCAGCCAAACAGCCACCCTGCGGATCCCTTGCCAAAACTGGAGACGCCGCTGCCAGCGGTCGAGGTTAGTGCGATTCTCCCGCAGCCGATCCCGTAGGCGCAACAACTCAGCCGGCGTGCGAGCCAAAGCCCGCTCAGCTGCTTCCCGCCAGTCGGCCATGGCCCGCTCCGTAATCGAAAGCGCCGATCGCAAGCTCAAGACAGTAGGAATAAGAGCAACCAGAGCAAGAAACAGCAGCCCATTGAAGCTGCAAACCGCCCAAACTGCCCACTCTGTCCCTGATGCAGCAGTCACAGAGAGCTCAGCAAGGGATCCCGACAAAGCTTACTGCTGCTGCAGCATCAAGGGGCGCAACACACGGCCATCGCCGACCACCACCACCGTGGACAATACCTGTCCGCCGCGCCGGAAGGTAATGGGTACCCGCTGGCCCACCGGGGTGTTTTGGATAATTTGCTGGACGTGCTGCACCGAGGTGACCCGCTGCCCGTCCACCCCAATCAAAATATCTCCCTGGGCCAGACCTGCTTGTTGAGCCGGGCCATCCTGGAGCAGACCAACCACCTGTACCCCTTGGATTTGAGGCGCGGGGCCAAACAGGCGACGACTGATGGCGCCTTGAGCTGGCTGTCCATCCACCGTTTCGATGGCAACCCCGATAAAACCGTTGCCTGCGACAGCAGGCGACGCCTGAGCCCCGAAACTGTCAACCTGAACCGTGGGGCTGTAGAAGTTGTAAGCTTCACCCCCAACCGAGTCACAGGGGTAGGCCACAACTGCATCTGCCAGCAGGAGGGAGGCGGGCAGGGCAAGGGCAAGCTTGAACAGAGTGTTCGGTTTCTGCATAGTTCGACCCTGGAAACGGCGAAGAATGACAAGTTGGGATCCGCAAAAGCACTGGGATGGATCGACCAGCCCGCGGGAGACAGCGGAAGTCATCAACCGGGCAGCTTGCACCGCCCTTCCCTCAGTGATAAACCCAAAATCCGCAACTGTCGATAGGTTGGGGCGCTTTCCTGGAAGGTATCCCAGTTTTCAAGGTGTTGCCAACCAGTCCAAAACCGTCTCCCTGCGCCCCAGCCTCTCTCCCGAAGGCTGCAAGTTGAGCTCCTTCCCCAAAGGTGAGCGACAAGACCTAGAGGTCAGCGCAGCGATCCGTGGCCTGCAGCAGGGCGGTGCGGATCCCGGGCTCGGTGATGGAATGGCCGGCATCGGGAATGAGGTGAAACTCTGCCTCTGGCCAGGCCTGGTGCAGCTCCCAGGCGGAAATGGGCGGGCAGACCACGTCGTAGCGTCCCTGGACGATCACAGCCGGCAGATGGCGCAGGCGCTCCACCCCCCTAAGGAGCTGGTCTTCAGGATCCAAAAAACCCCCATGGACGAAGTAGTGGCACTCGATGCGGGCAAAGGCCTCGGCAAAGGTCTCCTGGCCAAAGCGCTCGATGAGCTCAGGGCTGGGGATCAACTTGCTGGTGCTGGCCTCCCAGATGGCCCAGGCGCGGGCCGCTCTCAGCCGCACCTGGGGATCCGGGTCGTTGAGGCGGCGGTGGTAGGCTGCCAGCAGGTCATCCCGCTCTTCGGGGGGGATGGGCTCCAGGTAATGTTCCCAAGCATCGGGGAACAGGTAGCTGGCCCCCGACTGGTAAAACCAGCGGATCTCAAAAGGGCGTAGCAGGAAAATGCCCCGCAAGATAAACCCCAGGCAGGAGTGGGGGTGGGTTTGCCCATAGGCCAAGGCAAGGGCGCTGCCCCAACTGCCCCCAAACACCCACCAGCGCTCAATGCCCAGGTGTTGGCGCAGCTTCTCGATATCGGCCACCAGATCCCAGGTGGTGTTCTCCCGCAGCTCGGCGTAGGGGCGGCTCTTGCCGCAACCACGTTGATCGAATAGCACCACCCGCCAGCGGCTGGGATCAAAGTACTGCCGGTAGAGGGGATCGATCCCACCCCCCGGCCCCCCATGCAAAAACACCACCGCCTTGCCCGCCGGGTTGCCGCACTGCTCGTAGTAGAGGGTGTGCAGGGAAGAGACGGGGAGAAAGCCGTGATCGTAGGGCTCGATGGGCGGGTAGAGATCGCGCGCCATAACTTAAATTTCTCAAATTCTCAAGGTCTCCGCAGGGCGATGGTGGCCTTGGGGGGGATCCCTTCTTGGAAGGTCTCGCCATCGGCGGCCACGATGATAAATTGCAGCTCCTGCCCCGGCTGGGCGCCCAAATTGCTCCAGGGAATGGCCACCTCCAAACAGGCATCCACCACCGCCTTCACCTGATGGTTGATGGGGTGCCAGCTATGGTACTCCCCTGCCTGCAAGAGCTGAGCCTCGACGGGTGCGGGATGCTGGCCGGTGCCAGGCGGCGGCAGCGACAGCTTCAACAGGTGGCGGTAGAGATAGTTGAGGGGGGCTTCTGCCGGCAACCCCTGCAGGGGAATGGGGCTGTTGACGGTAACGCGGTTGGGATAAAACCACAGCACCTGCAATTGCTCGGGCCGCTGCACCACCGAGTTAAAATCCAGCCGCAGATAGAGGTTGAAGTGATCGAACCCGTACCAGAGGCGGCGGACGACGCTGTTGCGGTGCATGGTTCCTCGGGCTGCGCCGATCTCCACCCGCCCGGCCTGGCTCCACTCCCGTTCGGCGGGGCGACCGTTGATGGTGGGATGGATAAACCCCTGCGGCAGGCGATCCCCCAGCCCGTCGTGATCCTCGAGGGGAAACTGCAGCGCCGCCGGCACCGCCTCTCCCAAAGCGGTGTAGAGGGCCTGTAGATGTTCCCGAAACAACTGGTCAAAAACGGCATCGTGGGCGGAAGAGTGGCCTGCCCCAAACCACCAGAACCAATCAGATCCCTCAGCGGCCCAGAGGGCTTCCCAGGCCTGGGGGGTGGCGTGAGGGTGATCCTGGATCACCTGGCGGGCTTGGGCAAGGAGCTCCCAGGCGCGGTTTTTGACGGGATCCCCAATCCAAGTGGTAAAGTCGGCCTCAATCCAGGAGCCGCTGTGCAATTGTTCGGCTGGCAGAAACTCCGTGGGGGGAAACTGATCCAAAAACTCCGACACCTTCACCAAGCGCAACGCCGGGTGCTGGCTGAGGCGGGCATAGAGGTTTTCCAGGAAGGGGCGGCCATCTTGGGGGTAGTACTCCCAGCAATTTTCCCCATCCAGGGCAATGGTGACCAGCCAGGGCTGGTCTTGGGGTAGGCGGTTGCGGATGCTCTCCAGGTGGCCGATGAGATCTTTGGCGGCAGCGTCGGCAGGCATGGCGCTGTAGCTAAAGCCAATGAGATCGGAAAGGCGGTGATCCCGAAAGATGATGGCCAAATCCCCTGCCTCGCTCTCCAGACGGTAGGGGCGGTAGAGCTTTTCCGGCTCGAGGATATGGCCCTGCCCGTCGCGATGAAAGGGTTGGCCCAAGCTCCAGCCCAGCACTCCCTCGTCGGAGATGATCCAATCAAAGCCTTGTTTCTGGATCAGGGGCACGATGGCGGGGCTGACCGCCTGCTCTGAAGGCCACAGACCCCGCGGATCGCGGCCAAAGCGCTCCCGGTAGATCTGCTTGGCCCGCTCCAGTTGGCTGTGGACATCCTGCTCCCAGTGGAAGGGGTAGCGGGGCAGGGGCAAGCCGGGCCGGGCCACCCGCGCCGAGCGCTCGCTCACCAGCAGGGGCAAGATGGGGTGGGTGTAGGGGCTAGTGGTCAACTCCAGTTGGCCGCTACTTTGCAATTTGGCGTGCTGGGGCAGGATGGCGGCCAGGATCTGCTGTTGCTTGGCGTAGATCCGCTGCCGATCCGCCAGGGTAAAGCCGGATCCCATCTTGATCCAGCTCTCGATCTCAGGATCCTCCTGGAAGAGGGGATCGAACCAGGAGAGGTTGTGCCAGGCCAGCAGGTCGCTGAAGTCTTGGGGCGTCCAGTACTGTAGGCACCAGTTGATCCCTTGCGATTCCCGCTGTTCGTAGAGCTGGCGGTAGCGGGGGTAGGGCTCAATCATGGTGGGGTAATGGCTGTCGAAGAAACGCTCGACAATGAAGCGCCGCTGCTCCGGGGTCAGCTTTTCGACAGGAGATAAAGTCAGCTCCAAATAGGGATCGAAGGCCGAGCCGGCCACGTAGTCTTCGATTTGCACAATGAGAGAGGGCACTAGGTTAACCGTTTGGTGCAGGCGGGGATAGCGCTCCAGCAGCAAAATTAAGTCCAGGTAGTCTTTGATCCCGTGCAGGCGCACCCAAGGCATGCGATATTTACCCGCCAGCGGGCTTTTGTAGAGGGGCTGGTGTTGGTGCCAAACCAGGGCAACATGCAGCGGGTAGGTCATGGGAGGCACGGGATCCAACCATCACCCGGATACTAGCCCATCTGTCCGGCTCCCGATCGTAAGAAACTCTGGAATGTTGAATGGTGGGGCTCCACCTGGATGGTGCCCACTGCGGGAAAACCTTGTCATTTGCCAGATTTCTCAGGACAATGGCGGCAAATGGAAGAGCTAAGTCATGACTGCTGCTACCCACGTCCTGGAACAGTCGATTGTTGTCTTTTCCCAAAACTACTTGCCCATTAGCCGGGTCAACATTAGGCGGGCGATTGTGCTGCTGCTGACGGGCAAGGCAGAGCCGCTGGCGATGATGAATGTGCCGGTATGGAAAGTGCGCTCCCCCAGCCAGGTGATCGAGGTGCCCGAGCACATCCGCCTGACCATCAAGGGCAAAGAGCGATCCTGGCGGGTGCCCCCTGTCAACCGGCGGGAGGTTTTGCGGCGGGACCACCACACCTGTCAGTACTGCGGCAGCACCCATAACCTAACCCTGGATCATGTCGTGCCTCTTTCTCGCGGGGGATCCCACACTTGGGACAATGTAGTCACGGCCTGCGAGCGCTGCAACCAGCGCAAGGGCAACCGCACTCCTGAAGAGGCCAATATGCCTCTGCGCAGCAAACCCCGCGCCCCCCTCCACCCGACGGTGGCTTTTGCCGAGCAGTTTTGGCGCGAACAGCAGAGCCGGCAAGAGCAAATCTACGGCTACAGCACAAGCTAGAATCGGCAAATCCCGGTTGTTATCGATGAGGATCCGCGTCGGCCATGATGACCGTAATGGAGTTTTTTGCCCTCAGCGCTGGCGAGTGGATGTGTCAGCGTACCAGCCATCACTTGGCCTTTCGCCGCTCTGAGGGGGGGAGATCGCGGGTACAAATTGCCACCCTTTCGCCCGCCGATCCGGCAGTTATCCAGGTTTGTGAGCTGTTCAAGGTGGATCCACGGCGGGCCGTGGGGGCGGCGCGAGTGCAGTGGAATGGGGAGCAGGAGTGGGACAACGAAGAGTACAAAGGCGATGTGGTGCTGGTTCCCATCCCCGATCCCGATAATCCCATGCGGGGGCAACTGTTGCGGGACCAGGGCTATGCCGAGAAAGTGCCGGTGGCCGGCACCTACGTCATGGGATCCGACGGCGCCCTCACCCTCTACACCGAATATGAGATGACTGAGTCAGAGGAGCGCATCTGGTTTGCCAGCCCGAACCTGCGCCTGCGGGCCAGCACCGTCAAGCGCTTTGGCGGCTTCAGCATGGCCTCTTTCTGCTCTGAGGTGCGCAAGCTCTCCGCCAGCCCTTCCCCCCTCTCGGCCATCGCCGAGTCCCGCTCTCCCTAGGTGTGTGCTGACCAGAAAGCTTGCCGGCGTCGGATCCCTGGCTGAAAGTTGCCTGCTTTTGGGTCGGGGGAGAGCCTCAGCCGGCAAGGGATGGGCTAAAACCTCTGTTGGTGGGTTATTTGTAGACGGAAAACCCCGGCTGTGGCGGATCTAAGCGATTTTATCCAGGGTATTGAGCAGCTTATCGAGCTAGCCCAGAAACTGGACGAGAAAAGAAACACGGGGGAGCTGCGAACTGAGGTGCGCATCCAGGCCCGTCCTTTGGGCAGCTCTATTCCCCCTTCCGGCTCCATCCCCCGTCGCCGCAGCAGCGCCCAGACGGGGGATCCCTCCTGGAGCAGCGAGCCTCAGGTGATGTCCACAGCAAGCTGGCGCGAACAGCCCAAGGCTGCTCCCTCGCCTGATTTGGTCGCCGACCGCCTCAGCGGGACGGAATCCGGCCCAGGGCCGCGCCTCAGGGATGTGGGGGGGCTGAGGGAACAGCTCCAAGCTTTGCGGGAAATGGTCGAGATCCCCCTCAAGCGGCCCGATCTGCTGGCCAAGTTAGGTTTAGAGCCGCCCCGTGGCGTGCTGTTGGTAGGCCCCCCTGGCACCGGCAAGACTCTGACGGCCCGCGCCCTGGCCGAGAGCCTGGGGGTGAACTACATCGCCATTGTCGGCCCAGAGCTGATCGGCAAGTACTACGGGGAGGCGGAGGCGCGCCTGCGGCAGCTTTTTGAGAAGGCGGCTAAGTCGACTCCCTGTCTGGTGTTCATTGACGAAATCGATGCTCTTGTCCCCAACCGCGCCGCCGTCGAGGGGGAGGTAGAAAAACGCCTGGTGGCTCAAATGCTGGGGCTGATGGACGGGTTTGCGGCTCAAAAAGGTGTTGTGGTGCTGGCAGCCACCAACCGACCTGAGGCCCTGGATCCGGCGCTGCGGCGACCGGGGCGCTTTGACCGGGAGATCATCTTTAAGGTGCCGGATCGGGAGGGGCGGCGGGAGATCTTGGCCATTCACACCCGTGGCATGCCCCTGGCGGAGGATGTGGATTTGGACAGCCTAGCAGAGCAAACGCTGGGCTTTGTAGGCGCGGATCTGCGCGGCCTGTGCCAGGCGGCCGCCTATGCAGCTTTGCGGCGTCAGGTGCCGGATTTGGAATCCCCGATTCCCGAATCCCTAAAAGTTACGGCAGCGGACTTTCAAGAAGCTCTGCAACAGGTAAAGCCGGCGGTGTTGCGCTCGGTGGAAATTGAGTCGCCCCAGGTGAGCTGGGATCAGATCGGCGGCCTGGAGCACGCCAAGCAGATTTTGCAGGAGGCCATCGAGGGATCCCTGCTGCACCCGGAGCTGTACGAGCAGGCCCAGGCCCAGGCCCCCAAAGGGATCCTCCTCAGTGGGCCCCCCGGCACCGGCAAGACGCTGCTGGCCAAGGCCATCGCCTCCCAGGCCAAGGCCAATTTCATCGCCGTCTCCGGCCCGGAGCTTTTGAGCAAATGGGTGGGATCCTCCGAGCAGGCGGTGCGGGAACTCTTTGCCCGCGCCCGCCAGTGTGCCCCTTGCGTCATCTTCATCGATGAGATCGACACCCTCGCTCCCGCGCGAGGCAGCTACTCCGGCGACAGTGGCGTCAGTGACCGGGTTCTGGGGCAACTGCTGGCCGAACTGGACGGGATCCGTCCCAGCCAGGGGGTCTTGCTAGTGGCGGCCACCAACCGCAAAGCCAGTTTGGATCCCGCCCTCACCCGCGCTGGCCGGCTGGAGCTGCACCTGAGTGTGGAGCTGCCGGATCGCGCCGGGCGGTGGGAAATCTTATCTGTACATAACCGCAAGCGTCCCCTGGGGCCAGATGTAAATCTGGAGGTGTGGGCCGAGCGCACCGAAGGCTGGAGTGGTGCCGACCTGGCCCTGCTCAGTAACCGTGCCGCCATTGCTGCTATTCGCCGCCACCGCGCCACTGCCGAGACGGTGGAGGCCAAAACCTTGGTCATCTGCCAGGAAGACTTTGCCCAGGCCTTTGCCGAGCTGCAGCAGCAGCGGCAGGCCAGCTAGAAGACAGGGATCCCTTGCCATTCCGGCCGCCGGTGGGCATGGGCCGCCTCGCCGCAGGTGCGGGGAGTGGGAAAGATCTTGTCGGGGTTGGCGATGTGCTGCGGGTCAAATACCTGCCGCACCCACTGCATGCTCTCCAAATCCGTGGGCGTAAACATCTCCGACATGTAGCAGCGTTTCTCCGCCCCGATGCCGTGCTCGCCAGAAAGGCTACCCCCCAGGCGCACACAGAGTTTGAGAATCTCGCCCCCCAGTTTCTCCACCTGCTCCAGGGATCCCGGCACCGACTCGTCGTAGAGAATCAGCGGATGGAGATTGCCGTCGCCGGCATGGAACACATTGGCCACCGGGTAGCCGTATTCGCGGCTGAGGCGCTCGATTTCTTTGAGGACATAGGCTAGCTGGCTGCGGGGGATCACCCCATCCTGGACGTAGTAGTTGGGGCTGAGCTTGCCCATTGCAGCAAAGGCCGCCTTGCGCCCCTTCCATAGCCGCGCCCGCTCTTCTGGGCCGGCTGCCACTTGCACCTGGCGGGCCCCGTTTTTGAGGCACAGCGCCCTCACCTGTTGGCCGGCTTCCTCCACCTCCAGCTCCAGCCCGTCCACCTCCACCAGCAAGATGGCCGCCGCATCCCGCGGGTAGCAGCCCAACTGCACCACATCCTCGACGGCGTTGATGCTGAAGTTGTCCATGATCTCCAGGCCGGCGGGGATGATCCCGGCAGCGATAATGTCAGAGACGGCGGATCCCGCTGCTTCTACACTGTCGAAGTCCGCCAGCAAAACCCGAACCTGGGCCGGGGTTTTCAGCAGGCGCAGGGTAATCTCGGTAGCGATGCCCAGGGTGCCCTCGGAACCGACAAACAGACCTACCCAGTCGTAGCCGGGCATCTCCGGGATCTTGCCCCCCCAGCGCACCACTTCCCCATCCGGCAGCACCACCGTCAAGCCGAGGATGTGGTTGGCTGTTACCCCGTACTTGAGGCAGTGGACGCCGCCGGAGTTTTCCGCCACATTGCCGCCGATGGAGCAAACCGACTGGCTAGAGGGATCCGGCGCATAAAAATAGCCCTGGTCGGCCACCGCTTGGGTAATCCAGGCGTTGATCACCCCCGGCTGCACCACCATGCAGCGGTTGTCTAGGTCAATCTCCAGGATCTGTTTCATCAGGGTGGTGGCAATGACGACGCTATTTTCCAGGGGTAGCGCCCCTCCCGAAAGGCCAGTGCCGGATCCCCGCGCCACAAAGGGCACCTGGTAGCGGCTGCACAGCTTCACCACCTGCGCCACCTCTTCTGTGGTGCGTGGCAACACCACCAAAGCCGGCCTTTGCCGGTAGCTGGTCAGCCCGTCACACTCGTAAACCAACAGCTCCTCCGGCTTGCTGATCACTCGCCGGGGATCGAGAATTTTTTTGAGCTCAGCCGTCAGCTTGATCCAGTTAAAGGTGAGGCCAGCTTGCAGAGGATGGGAAGCGCGGACAACCATAGAGCATTGGCGAGAAATGTGCTTAGGGGAGATATCGTCACTATAGTCTGGATAGTCTGGCTGGAGAGCCTATGCAGTCCCGCAGCGCCGAACAGATTCTCAAACAAGTGCGGCAGCTCTACGACCTCTACCCCTTCCCGCCACAGCCCATCGGCACCGTTCCCCCGCCGGGGTGGAACTGGCGCTGGAGCTGGCCCCAGGCCTATGCCTTTTGCACAGGTGCTCATCCAGGCCGCCGCCCAGTGCGCATCCTGGACGCCGGCTGCGGCTCTGGGGTGGGGACGGAGTATATCGCCCACCAAAACCCCAACGCCGAAATCTGGGCTTTTGACCTGAGCAGCCGCGCCCTGGAGATTGCCGAGGCCCGCTGCCGGGCTTCCCAGGCACCACCGGTGCACTTTCGCCAGCTCAACGTTTACGACATTGACCAACTGCCGGGGCAGTTCGACTTCATCAACTGCGTAGGCATGCTCCACCACCTCCCGGATCCGGTGGCGGGGCTGCAGGCTCTGGCAAACAAGCTGGCTCCCGGCGGGATCCTGCACCTATTTGTGTACGGCGAGCTGGGCCGCCACGAGATCCGCCTGATGCAGAAGGCCATCCGCCTCTTGGTCACTGGCTCAGAGCATCAGCCGCTAGCTTCCGTAGAACACCTACAGCAAGGGCTCCAGGTGGGCCGCCGCCTTTTCCAGATTTTGCCAGACAGCAACCGCATCCAGCAGCAGGAACGCGCCCGCTGGGCCATCGAAAACGTGGACGACGAATGCTTTGCCGATATGTACCTGCACCCGCAGGAAGTGGACTACACCATCGAGACGCTGTTTGAGCTAATTCAGGCTTCAGGGCTGCAGTTTTTGCGCTTTTCCAACCCAGAGTTCTGGCGGCTGGAGCGGGTGTTGGGCAAAGATGAAACCCTACTGGCCCAGGCAGCCCAACTGCCGGAGCCGGAGCGCTACCGCCTAATCGAGCTGTTGGATCCGGTGGTGGCCCACTACGAGCTCTTTCTCGGCAAGCCCCCTATTCGCCGCAGGGAATGGACCCATCCAGAGGATGTGGCCGCGGCAGTTGCCCACCTCAGCCCCTGCCTGGGCCTGTGGCCGGGGCGGAGCCTCTTCAACTACGCCTATGAGGCCATCTCCCTCAGCGAGGAAGCCTTCGCCTTCCTGCAGCAGGTGGACGGGATCCGCACCGTCCAAGCCCTTCAAGAAAGCCTAGACTCTCCCCTGAGCTGGCCGCAGTTGCAGCAGTTGCTGCGCTGGCAAGTGTTGCTTTTGGAGCCGCAAGAGAACAGTTTTTGAGGGCTCTTGGCGGCTTTGAGACAGGAAGAGGCCATTGCGGCATTTGCTTTCTTGGTCTTCCCTAGCTTATGCTAGAAGACTGTGACCTTTCCCCTGGCCATTTCTGGGGTTATTGCCATGCCCAAAATCAAAACTCGCAAGGCAGCCGCCAAGCGCTTTCGCCTCACCGGCAGCGGCAAGTTCATGCGTCGCCGGGCCGGGCACAACCACTTGCTTGAGCACAAAACCACCAACCGCAAACGCAAATTGGCCGGCGTGGCCCTGGTGGATGAACGGGATCTGGCCAACGTGCGCCTGATGCTGCCCAACACCCACTAGGTGGGATCCCGTTGTGCCGCTTCCTCCACTCCCTCAGCCTAGGGTGAGCCGATCGCCACGGCAGGCCAAAAGTCTCAAGGCTTGTTCGCCCTTGTATCCATCTGTCTGTATTCTGTCTGTATTGAGTTACCGCCATGAGAGTCAAACGGGGCAATGTTGCCCGCAAGCGTCGCAAGAAGATCCTCAAGCTGGCCAAAGGCTTTCGCGGAGCCGGCTCTAAGCTGTTCCGCACCGCCAACCAGCAGGTGATGAAGGCCCTGCGCAGTGCCTACCGGGATCGCCGCCGCAAGAAGCGAGATTTTCGCCGCCTCTGGATTGCCCGCATCAATGCCGCCACCCGCGCCCAGGGCCTGCGCTACAGCGAGTTCATCGACGGCCTCAAAAAAGCCAATATCCAGCTCAATCGCAAAATGTTGGCCCGCTTGGCTTTCCTGGATCCCGAAGCCTTCACCCAAGTGGTGGCTGCGGCCCGCCAGTCCCGCACCGCCTGAAGGGGATGGGATCTCGGCCTCCGTTGGCCTCGGCGATCCAGAGGTCTTGCTGGGCGGCCAGCCTGGCCTTAGTTTGCCTAGGGATCCCTGCCGCTGCCCGTCCCTGGTCAGAGATTGTTCGTTCGGGTCAGTTGCGAGTTGCAGTCAAAGACAACCTGAAGCCGTTGGGGTTTCGCGATGCCGAAGGCAAGCTGCAGGGGTTTGAGATTGACCTAGCCCGCGAGCTGGGATCCCGGCTGCTGGGATCCCCGTCGGCGGTGGAGCTGGTGCCAGTGGCCAATGTGGAGCGGCTACAGGTGCTGACTGCAGGGGAAGTGGATCTGGCCATCGCTCAGATCGGCATCACACCGGATCGGGCGCGCCAGGTGGAGTTCACCTCGGCCTACTACCCGGATGGCCCCAGCCTGGTTGTGGCCCGTTCCCAAGACTGGACGAGCTGGTCAGAGCTGCGCGGCGCGCGGATTGCCGTCCTGCGCGGATCGGCCGCCATTCCCCACCTCCAGCGCTACCTCCCAGGGGTTGAGTTGCTGGCGGTGGATTCCTACCAGGAAGGGGCAGAATTGCTCCTAAAAGGGGCGGTGCAGGCCTGGGCAGCGGATCGCTCGGTGCTGGCGGGGTGGCTGGCGGAGCACCCCCAGTTTCAGTTTCTGGGATCCCCGTTGGCGACAGTGGGGCTGGGCATTGCCCTGCCCAAGGGGCTGGAGCATGCTGAATTGCGGCTGCGGGTGCGCCGCGAGCTGGAGAACCTGCGCGCCGAGGGCTGGCTGGCGGAGCAGGCCAGAGCCTGGGGTCTGCCCTAGTGCAAAAAGTGACGGATGCCAGTGCAGACCATGGCGATGCCGGCAGCATTGGCAGCAGCAATGGAGTCGGCATCGCCA
>NZ_JANSIR010000083.1:30618-32493 GCF_047462155.1 Synechococcus sp. OH2 | reverse complement strand
ATGATGGCGCGGATCCCGGCACGGGCTGCCGCCTCCACGCTGTCGGCAAAGGGGAAAAAGCCGTCGCTGGCCAAAACCGCTCCTGCCGCCTGTGAGCCGGCCTGGCGAAGGGCAATCTCGACGGCACCCACCCGGTTCATCTGGCCTGCCCCAATGCCGAGAGTCTGCCCCTGCCGGGCAACGACGATGGCGTTGGATTTGACGTGTTTGCAGACTATCCAGGCAAACTCCAGATCCGCCCACTCTTCCAGTGTCGGCTGGCGCTCGCTCACCACCCGCCAGGAGGGTTGGCGAACGGATCCCTGCAGCCGGTCGGCTTCCTGCACCAGAAAACCCCCAGCCAAGGTGCGGAGGCTTTGGGTTGGCCCAACCTCAAAGTCCGGCAAAACCAAAAGCCGCAAGTTCTTTTTGGCTGCCAGTTGCTCAGCCGCCTCAGAGGTGCAGTCCGGGACAACCACGCACTCCAAAAAAGGCTCCGCCAGGCGCTGGGCAGTCTCCCTGTCCAAAGTTTGGTTGAGGGCAACGATGCCCCCAAAGGCGGAGACGGGATCGGCAGCCAAAGCCGCCTCAAAAGCGGCAGCCAGGGTTGGGCGAACGGCTACCCCACAGGGGTTGTTGTGCTTGACAATCACCGCCACCGCTGGCTTAGGGCCGTTGCCAAGCCCTAGGCTGAGTTCTGCTGCCAGGGCGCGAGCCGCCTCCAGATCCAGCAGGTTGTTGTAGCTCAGCTCTTTCCCCTGCAACTGTTTGGCCCGATGCCAACCGGGAGCAGCCGCATCCACCACATACCAGGTGGCGGCTTGGTGAGGGTTTTCTCCGTAGCGCAAGCGCTGCCAAGGGATCCCTTGCAGTTGAAAAACCTCTGCGGCAGCGGCTGCAGGAGCTGGAGGTGGAGAGGAGTGGGACAGCTCGGAGCGGGCCAGGTAGTGGACAATGGCGCGGTCGTAGGCCAACACCTGCTCAAAGGCGCGGCGGGCGCACTGGAAGCGAAAGGCCAGCCCCTCCGCCTCGCTGGAGGAGCTAGAGAGCAGTTGCAAGTACTGAGGGTACTGGCTGGGATCGGTGAGCACGGTAACGTGGGGATAGTTTTTGGCTGCCGCCCGCGCCAGCGTGGGCCCGCCGATGTCAATCTGCTCGCAAGCCTCCTCCAGCGACACCCCTGGCTGAGCCACCGTCTGCTCGAAAGGATAGAAATTGACCACCACCAACTGGATGGGAGGGATCCCCAGGGCCTCCAGATCCGCCCGGTCTTCGCGGCGCTCCAGGCGGGCCAAAATGCCCCCGTGAATGCGGGGGTGCAGCGTTTTCACCCGTCCCCCCAAGATCTCCGGCGCGCCGGTATGGTCCGAAACAGGGGTGACCGGGATCCCGGCCTCTAAAAGCGCCTTGGCGGTGCCTCCGCTGCTGAGCAGTTGAAAGCCGTGCTCCTGCACGAGGGCCTGAGCCAGCGGGATCAGGCCAGTTTTATCAAAGACACTGAGAAGTGCCAAAGGGGGGAAGGGCTGAGCAGGCATAGGTTGTTGGTTCCCTCAAACAAAAAATACACCAGCAGCCTCTTGATTCCACGCCTTAAATCAGCAGCTTCGCGTCAAGTGGGCAAAAGGGATCCCAGCCCTGCTGAGAAAGTGCTATGACAAGATGAGCGTGAGTTGCCGCTAGAAGGGGGTAATCAGGATCGCATGGATAGAGTCTTGCAGCTCATGATCCAGGGTTGGTACTATTCCATCCCCCTGTTGACGTTCTCGGTCTTCTCGGTTGCCTGTTGCATCGAGCGGGCCTTGTTTTGGTGGAAAGTCACCCATCGGCAGGAGGAGGTGGTGCGACAAGCCCTGAGCCAGTACCGCCGCAACCCCAGGGCCGCCCAGTACCTGCTGG
>NZ_JANSIR010000083.1:26405-30485 GCF_047462155.1 Synechococcus sp. OH2 | reverse complement strand
CCGGCCTGGAGCTCAACGAAGCCAGCCCCGAGGATTTTAAATTGGCCCTGGAGACAGCCCTGGCGGCAGAAGTGCCCCTGCTCAAACGCTTTAACACCCTCTTCGACACCGTCATCACCGTTGCCCCCTTCCTGGGCTTGCTGGGCACGGTTACCGGCATCATCCAGATCCTCAGCTCCATCCAACTGGGGGATATTGGCGGCACCAATACTCAGGGGGTAGGGCAGGGGATTGCCGAGGCCCTCTACTCGACCGCCTTTGGGCTGATCGTGGCCATTCCCACCTTGTTGATCTCCAACGCCTTCCGCTCCCTGTACCTGCGGCAGCTCTCCAAGATTCAGGAGTACGGCGGCGAGCTGGAGTTGCTGCATCGCCAGCGGCAAGAGATGCAAGCCCAACAGCTTTCCCAGTACCCCTACGCAAAGTCCAGCCCCAGCGGCAGCTCCACCCTTCCGCCCTACTCCTCGCTTGATCCCTCCTAGCCTATGCGCATCCCAGAAGAAAACTTTCGACCCGCAGAGATCAACATCGTGCCTCTAATCGATGTCATCTTCTCGATCTTGGTGTTTTTCGTCATCGCCAGCCTGGTGCTTACCCGCTCCGAGGCTCTGGAGGTCAATTTGCCAGAGGCCTCCACAGCCGACGCCCGCCGCCAGCCAGACGTTACGGTGAGCATCACGGCTGAGGGCCAAATTGCCGTCAACCAGGAGAAAATTGCCGATCTCTCCGCTCTGCTCCCGGCAGTGGAACGCATCCTGACCGAGAAGCCGGCTGAAGGGCGCCGCCTGGTGGTGATCAACGCCGATTTGGCCCTCTCCCACGGCAAAGTAGTAGAGGTGATGGATACCCTGCAGCGGCTGCCCAACGTCAGCCTGGCCATTGCCGCCCGCCGCCCCGCCAATAACCGTTGACACCTCCCCTGTCTCTGGGGTCACCCTGCCCTCAGCAGTTGGATCAGCAGTGCCTTTTGCACGTGGAGGCGATTTTCTGCCTGATCCCACACACGGGACTGGGATCCCTCCAAAACCTCGGCCGTAATCTCCTCTTCCCGGTGAGCGGGCAGGCAGTGGAGCACGATGGCCTCGGGATCCGCCAGTTTCATCAGCGCGGCGTTGACCTGGTAGGGCAGAAAGTGGGCTTTGCGGGCCTCGGCCTGATCCTCTTGGCCCATGCTGGCCCACACGTCGGTATAGACCACCTGGGCTCCCGAGACGGCCTCATGGGGATCCTGCAAGACCCACACCTGGGATCCCTGGGCCAAGGCCTGTGCTTCTGCTACTACTGCTGCATCCGGCTCGTAGCCGGGGGGCGTGGCGACGCGGATGTGAATCCCGCTCATGGCACAGCCCAGCAGCAGGGAATGGGCAACATTATTGCCATCACCGCAATAGGCCAAGGTCAGGCCTGCCAGTTGGCCGAAGTTCTCCTGGATGGTGAGCAGATCGGCCAAAACCTGGCAGGGGTGAAACTGATCCGTGAGGGCGTTGATCACCGGGATCTCGGCATATTCGGCAAAGGTTTCCAGCTCCCGCTGGTCGTAGGTGCGAATGGCAATCGCGTCCAGGTAGCGGGAGAGGACGCGGGCCGTATCCGGCAAGGGCTCGCCGCGGCTCATCTGCATCGCCGTCGGCACCAGATCCAGGGTGCTGCCCCCGCACTGGGCCATGGCAGCGGTAAAGCTGACGCGGGTGCGGGTAGAAGCCTTCTGGAACAACAGCCCTAGCACCCGTCCGCGCAGATCCACCCGATAGGGATCCCGCTTCAGTTCCGCCGCTTGAGCCAGCAAGGCCGCCAGCTCCGCCGGGCTCAGGTCGCTGAGTTTGAGCAGATCCCGCCCGGCCAAGTTGATGGATTCTACAGCTTGCAACCCCGCCATAGCGCTTCACCACCTCCGCCAACAACTTCCAGCCCCGCGTCGCCTCAACCTGCCTGCCGAAGCTGCTGCCTGCTCACCAGCGCAAGGTCGCTACTCAGCAAGGTCTCGCAGCCTGGGCCCCCACACTGGCTAGAGGGAAGAGGAACGCATTGGCTCCTTGGCCTGTTGCTGGCGGGCCGAGATCTGTGCCTGGAGGGCCTGGATGGCGGCGGCATATTGCGGGTCGGCGGGAGTGGCCACCAACTCGCGATCCCGGCTGAGGCGATTGAGATCTTCTTCGGACAGTTCCACGACAATATCCGGGGTGATGCCTTTGTGATCGATATCGGTGCCTTTGGGGGTGCGATAGCGGGCAATGGTCACCGCCAGGCCCGACCCATCGGAGAGGGGATGCACCGACTGCACCAGGCCCTTGCCGAAGGTTTGCGTGCCGATGATCACGGCGCGACGGTTATCTTGCAAGGCTCCCGACAGGATCTCGCTGGCGCTGGCGGATCCCCCATCCACCAAAACGGCCAAAGGCTTGTCGGTAAGGGCGGTGTTGTTGGCCGTGAGGCGATCCTGCTCCCCTTGCCGGTTCACCGTCGAGACAATGCTGCCTCGGTCGATCCACATGCGGGCAATCTCGGCGCTGGAGTAGAGCAGCCCCCCTGGGTTGGCCCGCAGATCCAGCACATAGGCAACTACGCCTTGCTTTTCCAGCTCGCGAATGGCCTGGCGCACCTTGTCGGCGGCATTGCCGGAAAACTGGGTAATGCGAATGTAGCCGATGGGCAGGCCATTTTCCTGGTGAACCGCATAGCGCACAGTGGCCAGCTCAATTCTCTCCCGCACCAAGTCGAATACCTTCAGCCCTTCCCCCTCGCGACGGATGGTCAGCCGCACCCGCGTGCCCGGCTCGCCGCGAATGAGGCTGACGGCGGTGTTGGTGTCCATGCCTTCGGTGGATTTGTCGTCGATGCGCACGATCACATCTTTGGACTTGATCCCAGCGCGATCGGCGGGAGACCCTTCGATGGGGGAGATCACCACCAGCTCGTTGGTCTCTTGATCCAAGCCAAGGGTAATCCCCACCCCCGTCAGCTCGCCAGAGGTGTCGATCTGCATGCTGGCAAACTGATCCGGATCCAAGAAGCGGGTGTAGGGATCGTTCAGCTTCTTGAGAGCCTCTCGAATCGCCTCGTAGGCCTCCTCGCGGGTGGCATACTCGCGGCTGAGCAGATCGCGGCGCACCGCCTCCCAGTCGACGGAATTAAAGGAAGGATCGACGTACTCCCGATTGACAATCTGCCAAACTTCGTCCACCACCTCTTTGGGATCCCGGCGAAACCCTGCCCAACCCGGCATGGATAGCTGCACCCCGACAAGCGACACGGCTGTGACCACCGCAGCCGTTGCACTAACCACAAACCCGCGCTTTCTCATTGGCTCTCCTGGCAGACAAGGTCTAAAAGTCGAGGTTGATCTCCAGCCTCTAGGGGTTTCGCACAGAGGCCTTTCTCTGCCCCAACTTTATCTCAGGGACAGAGCAATGCCCCCTGCCACGGCAGGTGGGATCCAAAGTTTGGTAGGCTGCAAATGGTACAGCCCAACTGTGCCCAACGTAGCACAGGGATCTCTGCAAAGGTGCTCCCGGGATCCCATTTGCAGGAGCGTTTTCGTCTTCTTCTGGAGTCTATGTCTCTTGTAACCGACTCTCCCAGCCTGCCGGAAGCTGCTGCTGACTCGCCCCTGCTGGCCCAGGTGCAGTTGGCTCGCGCTGCCGCTCGACGCACGGCTACCTTGCCCACTGCGGTAAAGAATGCCGCCCTAGAGGCCATGGCCACCGCTTTGCTGGCGCAGCAGGAGACTATCTTGGCAGCCAATCAAGCGGATCTGGCCCGGGCAGCGGAGCAGGTCAAGGCCGGCGAGCTGTCCGCCTCGGCCTACGCCCGCTTGAAGTTGGACGCCCAGAAATTGGCCGAGATGGTGGCTGGGGTGCGGCAGGTGCTGCGGCTGCCAGATCCGGTGGGGCAGGCCTTGCTGATCCGGGAATTGGACGAGGGGCTGGTGCTGGAGCGGCGCACCTACCCTCTAGGAGTGCTGGGGGTGATTTTCGAGTCGCGGCCCGATGCCTTGGTGCAAATTGCTGCCCTGGCCGTGAAGACAGGCAACAGCGTCCTGCTCAAAGGCGGATCGGAGGCGCTACTCTCCTGCCAGGCCCT
>NZ_JANSIR010000083.1:19511-26288 GCF_047462155.1 Synechococcus sp. OH2 | reverse complement strand
CTGCCATCCAGGCGGGGCTGCAGCAGATCCCAGACTTTCCCCAGGGATCCCTGCAATTGCTCACCAGCCGCGAGGAGATCAAAGCCCTGCTGCAACTGGAAGGGCTGGTGGATCTCATCATCCCGCGCGGCTCCAGCAGCTTTGTCCGCTACATTATGGAAAATACTCGCATCCCGGTGCTGGGCCATGCCGATGGCCTGTGTCACCTGTACGTGGATCGGGCCGCTGATGTGGACATGGCGGTGAGGCTGACGCTGGACAGCAAAACCCAGTATCCTGCCGCCTGCAACGCCATCGAGACCCTGCTGGTGCACGCGGCCATCGCCCCTCGATTTTTGCCCCTGGCTGTGCAGGCGCTGCGCGAGAAAGGGGTAGAGCTGCGCGGGGATCCCCGCTGCCGCGAGCTGGTACCCGATCTGATCCCGGCCACTGAGGCCGACTGGAGCACTGAGTACGCCGACCTGATTCTAGCTATCAAAATGGTGGATTCCCTCGACGAGGCCATTGCCCACATCCAACGGTACGGATCCCGGCACACCGAGGCCATCGTGACCGAAGACGCCGCCGCTGCCCAGCGCTTTCTCGACGAAGTGGACGCAGCAGGGGTCTTTCACAATGCCTCCACCCGCTTTGCCGATGGCTTTCGCTATGGCTTCGGGGCGGAGGTGGGGATCAGCACCCAAAAGCTGCCGCCGCGCGGCCCGGTGGGTCTGGAAGGCCTAGTAACCTACCGCTACCAACTGCGGGGGCGAGGCCATCTCGTAGCCGACTATACCGGGCCCCAGGCCCGTCCCTTTCTCCATCGGGATCGCTTGAGCAGCGCTGGTTGGATCTAGGCAGGAACCGCCGGCCAACGCCGCTCCCTGCAAAAGCTGCCTGGGTCAGCCAGCCAATCGACAAAGCCGTTTTGCTCAGCTTTTTGGCTTTGGCCTGAGGTAAATTGAAAAATAGCTTTATGCTTTGCAAAGGTTGCGGTTTGTGCTGCGCTGGGATGGGACAATGAACTACTGAGTTCTGGGTTTCCTAATCTGGCAGCCCCAATGCTTTTGGATTGACCCGTTGCATTTTGGCCTTCTGTTATTTCGATAAGGAGCTTCGCTGCATCATGCCCGTTCGTCTGTATGTCGGAAATCTGCCGGAAGAGGTGGATCGTCAGGCATTGGAGAAGCTCTTTAGCTCTGCAGGTGAGGTCATTTCCACCAAGGTGATTCGGGATCGGCGGACAGGCAAATGTCGCGGCTTCGGGTTTGTAACCGTGAGCACCGAAGAGCAGGCGCAGCAGTACATCGAGAAATTCAACGGCCATAGCTTTGGCGATGTCAACTTGCGCATCGAGATTGCCCAGCCGCGGGAGAAACGGGAAGACGCCGAAGCCAAAGCAGCAGCCTCCGGCTCCCCAGCTAAGGAGTCTGCCAAAGACGCTGGCAAGGATTCCAGGGCGCCCGGGGATCCTGAGCCCCGAGGTTCTTCCAAAGGCTCCAAAGAGTCGGGGGACAAGTCCGCCCCCAGCAAGAAGCAACGCCAGCGGGGCCACAAAGGCGGCGGAGGCAATGTCGTTGCCGAGACCGAAGGGGCCTCTGAGCCGGATCCCCGTTGGGCCAGCCAGTTGCAGCGGATTAAGGAGCAGCTTCTCCAAGCGACCAACTCCTGATCCCCCCGAAAGCGTGGTAGACATCGCCGCCATCTGGCGTTAGCTTGGTTGAGCTGTACAGCTCTGGGCATACCCGAGAGGGGGTTTTGGGATGGATAGTCTGGCAAGGGTTTTTCGCGTGTGGGGACAGCACTTGGCCAAGGTTGGGTTCCTCGGCGCGCTGCTGGTTTGGCTGGGGATGAGCAGTGTTGTCCAAGTTGCCCTCGCAGCTCCAGCCGATTTGGAGGAGCAGGTGCTGCAGATCATTCGCAAGAACCCCCAGGTGATCCTTGAGGCTGTGCAGGAGTACCAGCAGCGGCAGTACCAAGAGCAGCAGCAACAACAGCAGCAGTTGGCGGAAGAATTTGGCCGTCAGTTGCGGGAGAACCCGCGTGCTGTCATCGGAGACTCTCCTCAACTGGGATCCGACACTTTGCGGCTGGTGTTGGTGGAGTTTTCTGATTTCCAATGTCCCTTCTGCGCTCGCGCCCACGACACCCTCAAACAGTTCATGGCCGAGCACGGGAAGGAGGTGACCTTGGTGTATAAGCACCTGCCCTTGACCAGCATCCACCCGGAGGCGATGGCGGCGGCTCGCGCGGCTTGGGCTGCCCACCGCCAGGGCAAGTTCTGGGAGTTCCACGACGAGCTCTTCGCCAACCAATCCCAGCTTGGGGATGCGTTTTATGTGGCCACTGCCGAGAAGTTGGGCCTGAACGTGGAGAAGTTCAACCGGGATCGGCGCAGCCGGGCGGCAGAGCGCGCCATTCAGCGGGATATGGAGCTGGCCTCTCAACTGGGCATCGGCGGCACCCCTCATTTCATCTTGAACGGCATTGCCTTCTCGGGGGCACAGCCGCTGGAGGTGTTTGAGCAGACGTTGCAACAGGCCAAGCAAGCTCTTTAGCCCGTTCAGGGCCTTAGATCCTGATGTCGAGTCCCTATCGTTGCCCGGAGTGTGGGGATGAGTTCCTGTTTCGACCGGATCCCTGCCCCACCTGTGCCAGACGACAACGCCAGAAGCGACAGGCCGCTCGTGCCAAGGAGAAGCGGGGCAGCTACGACCTGACGGGCCAGGTGGCCGCTGCCGAGTTCTGGCAACTGTTGCGCTGGTACCCCTGTTGCCCCTGCTGTGGCAGGCCATGGTCACAGGTGGGATCCGCCCCTGTGCAGGATCACATTATCCCGCTCAGCCGCGGAGGGCCCAACACGGCTGCCAACTTGCAGCCCCTCTGCCCGGCCTGCAACGGCTGGAAGGCAGACTTTCTCATCTATTTCGACAGGGCTGTGCCGGGTCAGGTGCGGGCTTTGCCCCCACAACTCTGGCCCAGCTTTCGGTGTTGGCTCCGCCTTACCGGGGCCGATCCAGGGGTGGAGGATATCCACAGCACCCCGTCCAACCCCTGCGAAAGGCAACTGGACTGGTTGGATCCCAGCCTAGATCTTGGCGGTGGGAATTGCCCCCAAGTGATGCAACAGTTGGCCTATCCCCTGGCCAGCCCGGCCCAGTTACAGGCGGAAACCCTGCGCCTCACCCTGGCGGCGATCTCACTTGTAGAAGGATCCCTGGTGATTCCAAGAAGTGGTGCAAAGGGCAACGAGGCCCAATGGGGCTATTCTCAACAGCCGCGAAGCGGTTTCTGACCTCCCCTCTCCCTCAGGGAGAGGGGCTGGGGGTGAGGAGCTGAAGCCGGCTGCTGCTACTCGACGGGCAGGACGCGGGCGTCAAACCCCGCCTCGGCCAGGGCACGCCGCGCCTGTTCGGCATTGGCCCGCTGCCGGTAAGTGCCCACCTGAATCACAGAGCCGCGCACAAAAGCGTCAGGGGCAAACTGCTGCAGCTTAGGCAGCGCCTCTGCCCCGGCGGATACCACCACCCAAAATCCACCTGTGCCTTCTTCGCGCAGGGATGCGGGAGAGGGGGTGGGATCCTGAACCAGAAGCGGTCGAGAGCGGCGCAGGTCGGCGGGGAAGATCCCGGCTTCGTAGCCTTGGCCGGCCAGGTACCGCACCTGTTCGGCGGCAGCAGCCGGGTCGGCAAACCCGCCCGTGCGCACCACCCGCAGGTCGTCGTAGATCAAGGGCAGGGATCCCTCTAGCAGTTGTTTGAGTGCAGGCCATTTCTCCCCCCTGGGATCCGCCACCAACACCCAGTAGCGCTCCCCCTGAGGTGGCTGGGAGTCGGGATCCCTTCCGGATCCCCCTTCAGCCAGCGACACCGCCACCGCCGGCAAGCCCTGGGCAGTTAGCCAGCGGGCCTGATCCTGGGCCAACGACAGGCGGGAGAAGGTGCCCGTCTGCAAGGCGGCCTGGCCGCGGTATTGCACCACAGCAGCCCCTGGAAAGAAGCGGCGTACCCGCTCCTCTAGCCGGGGATCCCTGCTGGGGTTGGGCACATAGGTGGCAAAGGGCCGCTGGGGATCGGAGGGGGGAGCCGTTGGCGCCGGTGGGACAGGGTTTTCAGAACTGGCGGAGGGGCGGTCGGGCGCTGTTTGGGCGGGAAAAGCGGGCGGAAGGGGCGGATCCGTATCTTGACGGCTCACCACCCGCACCGGCAAGCCCAACCGTTCCAATTCGGCCTGGCGGCGTTGGGCGTGGTTGCGGTTGATGAAGGTTCCTGCCAGAATGAATACCTGTCCATCCCCTTGCACGAAATAGGCGTCCGGTACCTGGGCACGCACCTGAGCCAAGGCGGCTGCCTCGGCGGCCAAGACGTGGACTTGGTAGCGGGTTAAGGCCAAAGCAGCGGGCAGGGCAAGCATGCCAGCCGCCAGGGATCCAGCCAGGAGGGCTGCCGTCCTCCCCACTTGGGGCCATGGGCCGGCAGGGATCCCCTGCCACCCTGGAGCAGCCCTTGGGTTTATAAGCCATCTGTGGCACTGACACAGCCCAGCGTTCACGGGAGAAGCACAGATTTAGCGCATCTCTAGTATAGACAGGTCGGCAGAACTCCACTGCTGGTCGGAACGGTTTCAGCCAGGGGTTTTTAGAAGCGGCGGCGACGATAGCTCTGGCGGCGCGGCGCTCCGAGGGCGCGGGATCCTCCCAGGGCGAAGCGGAGGATCTCGGTTTTGTAGTGCTGGGAACCTTCGGTGTAGCGGGCAAGCTGAATGGTGGATCCCTGGCCGGAGGGGAGGGCCAGCAAAGGCTGCTCCGGCGTTGCAGCTTCGATGGCGATGAAAAACCGCAAGCGCAGCAGCACCTCCAACTTAGACAGGCGCTCGCTCTGTTCGGGCACGAGGCGGCCCAGAGAGATTTGGAGTCGCGGCCTGCGGCGCCGGGATCCGGGGCGGCCCCAGAGCTGCTGGATCAACGTCCACAGGGAGGCCTGCTCAGGGGATTTGACCAACAGCTTCAGTCCCGTCAGCGGGTTGAGGCCATAGGTAAGCAGCAGAGAATACATGGGCAGCGCACTGAGGAGCAGAGAGGCGTTTTTAGGTTAGGGTCAAAAGATAGCTTACAGGCCAACTGTAGCACTGCTACCCGCTAGCTGAAGACCAATGGCCATGGCCGGGATCCCCGACCAACGCTGGCTGTTCCATCCTGTGGATGAGCCGACGGCCCGGCGTCTGGCTGAGGTCGTGGGGATCTCGCCCCTGTTGGCCCAGATCCTGCTCAACCGCGGCCTGTCTGGCCCCGCCGAGATCCAACACTATTTGCAGCCGGATCCCACCTACCTGCCCCCGCCCAGCCATGACTTTGCCGAGCTGCCCCTGGCGGTAGAGCTGTTGGAGAGGGCGATTTGCCGGCAGGAGCCCATCGCCATCTGCGGCGACTACGATGCCGACGGCATGACCAGCACGGCCCTGCTGCTGCGGGCTTTGCGGGGCACACCGGTGGTTTACCGCATCCCCAGCCGCCTCAGGGAGGGCTATGGCCTCAACAGCCGCATGGTGCAAGAGCTGCACCGCGAGGGGGTACGCCTCATTCTCACCGTAGACAATGGCATTGCTGCCCACGAGCCCATCCAACTGGCCAAAGAGTTAGGGCTAACGGTGATCGTGACGGATCACCACGACTTGCCCCCCCAGTTGCCCCCTGCCGACGCCATTCTCAACCCCAAGCGGATCCCGGCATCGTCTCCCTATCGGGGGATGGCCGGGGTGGGGGTGGCCTACCTCCTGGCCCAAGCCTTGGCAGAGCGCCGCGGTGACGAACAGTTGGGGCGGGTAGCCCTGGAACTGTTTACCGTGGGCACCATTGCCGATTTGGCGCCGCTGACGGGGGTGAACCGTCTTTGGGTGCGGCAGGGGCTGGCTCTCTTGCCCACTTCGCCGCTGGCCGGGATCCGCGCCCTCTTGGCAGTGATAGGAATGACAGGATCCCTAGAGGAGCTGCGGCCAGAGTGGGTAGGGTTTGGCTTGGGGCCCCGCATCAATGCCATTGGGCGAATTGGCCGACCGGAGATGGGGATCCGGCTGCTGACCACCGACGACCCGCAGCAGGCAGAGAAACTGGCCCGCCGCTGTGAACGGCTCAACCAGGTGCGGCAGCAGATGTGCAGCCGCATTGAGGCGGAGGCTTTGGAGCAGATGGCCCGGCAAGAGCGGGATCTGGCGCAGGAGCGGGTGTTAATCCTTTTGGGAGCTCCCCAGCAGCGCTGGCACAAGGGGGTGATTGGCCTGGTGGCTTCGCGGCTGGCGGAGCGCTTTGGCTGTCCAGTGTTTATCGGCAGCCAGTCGCGCCAGGGGGAGATCACTGGCTCGGCGCGGCAGGGGATCCCGGAGTTCGACGTGTTTCAGGCCCTGGAGTTTTGCAAGGATCTGTTTATCAAACATGGCGGCCACCCGGCGGCGGGGGGGTTTAGCCTGAAAGCGGAAAACTGGCCTCTTTTGGAAGAGCGGCTGCGGCAATTGGCCCAACAGCGTCTGCAGCCGGAGCAAATCCGGCCCCTGGTGCAGATCGACGCGGAGGTGGCGCTGGCGGATCTCACCCTCGACCTCTACCGAGAGCTGCAACGGTTGCAACCCTGTGGCATCGGCAATCCTGAGCCGGTCTTTTGCAGCCGCAACCTGCAGGTGCTACAGCAGCAGCGATTTGGCCCGCAGCCTGCCCAGGGGGAGGAGGATACCCCCGGCCACCTAAAGCTGCTGCTCCGGGATCCCGTCAGCCGGCGCCTGGACGGGGCAGGATCCTCGCTTGCCGCA
>NZ_JANSIR010000083.1:17012-19301 GCF_047462155.1 Synechococcus sp. OH2 | reverse complement strand
AAATTCTTGGGATCCGGCCTGCCGCAGAGGCCAGCTCTGCCAATCTTTCGCCCGCCGCCGTTGCTCCCACCATGTCCGATGCCAAAGCTGGGGCCCAGACAGCACCCTCGCCCCTGCTGATCTATCGCCCTGCCCCCCAGCCCACCCAACCGCTGCGTTGGCAGGCTGCATCTCGATTTTCTGCCCTCCTGCCCCAGGCGCGGGGAACGATCCTCCTCTACGGCTTCCGGCGCCCTACGTTTGTCCTTCTCCCGAAGCAGCATCCCTCCCTAACCCTCCACTACGACCGCCCCCAAGCTGGCCATCGCTACGACCAACTGTGGCTGTGGAGCTGGCCTCCCTCTTTGGATCACCTCAAGTGGCTGCTCTACTGCACCCCTAGCGACGCGCTGCTCGTTGTCCTGCACCACCAGGCGGTGCCTCTGCCCTCCGCCGCTGTCTTACAACGGCAATTGCGCCACTACCTGCAAAACCAAGCCCAGGTGGATCTGTTACGCTTGGCCCAACAATGGTGGCTGTCGCCAGCACTGTTGGTGGCGGGCCTGCGCTCCCTGGGGTATGCCTGTCCGGAGTTTGGCCCGACAGGATCTTTAGAAGAGGAGCTGGAGGCCCAACGGGCCTGGTACCGCAGCTCCTGGCAACAGGTGGCTGCCCTGCTGCAGGGATCCCGTCCGCAATAGACCCTTTGCTTCCCGCCAGCCTATGGGGATTAAACTGCTCCTCGGCTCCGACTACCACGGCAGCAACCGGCTGATCCAGCAGGCCCTTGACCATCTGCCCCAGGTGGATGCCTACATCAACTGCGGCGACTTCTGCTCCAAGGCTGGCAAGCCCTCCCTCAACGCCACCCAAGGCTTTTACCCAACAGCCGAAGCTGAGGTCATCCAGTTGCAATCTTTCCTGGCGGCAGTAGACGGCCTGGGCAAGCCCTGGCTCTTTTTGCCCGGCAACCACGACCCAGCCGCTGCCGTGTTGGATGCCCTAGCTGGCAGGTGGGGACGGGCCATCACCCAGTCTTGTTACTTTGAGTGGCTAGGGCTGCAAGTGTTGGCGGTGCCCTGGACTCCCCCTTGCGGCTGGAGCTGGACCCTTACCCGCAGCCATCTGCAGGAGCTGCTTACCCTCTACAGCCAGCCTCCTCGCCCCATTGACCTGCTGCTTAGCCACGCGCCGCCGCGGGGCCTGTTGGACGAAGGCGGCAAATGGTACCACCGCCGCATGCCCACCCTGCGCCCCCTGTTGGATCACCTACAGCCGCGCTACTACATCTGCGGCCACATGCACTGGGACGGGGGAAAGGTGGAACGCTGCGGCTCCACCCTGGTGATCAACACGGCCTTGCACAACATGGTTCTGGAAATCCACTGAGGACCTGGGCAGCCCTCTGCTGTCTGCTTTCTTCCGCTAAGATACCTGTGTTTCCCGCGCTCCCCAGCCTATGGCGCGCCCCTTGATCTTGGCCAGCAGCAACCCTGGTAAATGGCGGGAGTTCAACACCTTCTTCCAGGCCCATGCTCCCAGCTGGGATCTGCGTCCCCTGCCGGCGGCGATAGAAGTGGAAGAAAGCGGCAGCACCTTTGTCGAAAATGCCCTTCTCAAGGCCAAGGCTGTAGCAGCCGCTCTGGGGGAGTGGGCCATTGCCGATGACTCTGGGCTGGCGGTGGCAGCCCTTGGCGGCGCCCCTGGGATCCATTCGGCCCGCTATGCCCCTGACGATGCCGCCCGCATTGCGCGGCTGCTGCGGGAGATGGAAGGGATCCCCAACCGCCAAGCCAGCTTTCACTGCGCCATTGCTGTGGTGGATCCCCAGGGGCAGGTGCGGGCCTTGGTGGAGGGCATCTGCCACGGGGAGATCCTGGCTCAGCCCCGGGGAGCAGGAGGATTTGGCTATGACCCGCTCTTTTGGGTGCCGGAGGTGGGGCTGACCTTTGCCGAGATGAGCCCGGCGCAAAAGGAAGCCGTCAGCCACCGCGGCCAGGCCCTGAGGGCCTTGAAAGAACAGCTCCTGATCTTGGAGCGCAGTCTAGGCTAGCTTGGAGGTACGGCGGCATTTGTCCACGACAAGAGCCCGAGATCACGGCAGCAACCTGGGCCAGAAAAGGCTGCACAATGCCGCTGAGGGGATCCCTTGAACCCCAAAGCTGCAGCTCTGTGGATCCTACCTGCCAAAAGGTTTCCTCGGTACAGGAAGATGGGAATGCCAGTTTTGCGTTGGGAGCCTGAAGAATGACCTTCTCTGAGGAGCGCGATCCAAACCGTTTTCCAGACTCAACGGCTGCTGCCGGTGAG
>NZ_JANSIR010000083.1:14613-16890 GCF_047462155.1 Synechococcus sp. OH2 | reverse complement strand
TCCCAGCAGCTCAGAGTCCCAAGGCCGGCGTTCCCCGCCCCCCTTGCCGGAGGACAGTTCTGCCCCCTCCGCTGGCGGTGCCCAAGACTGGCTAGAGGATGAGGAGAGGCAAAACAATGGGAAGGCGTCTTCTGCTCGTCTCTCTGGGCGCGCCCTGCAAGCGGAGGATGCCAGGAGAGAACAGAGGGCTAGCTCAGCCCGAGAAGCTGCCGCCGGATCTTCGCGGGGTGAGGAGACAGAGTCCTCTCGGCCCCGGGCCAGGCGTGCCGGACAAGCCTTGGTTCCCCGGCGCCCTATCTCCAGCAACTGGGGCTACGACGGATCGGCCCGCTCTTCCGCCTATGCCGGCTCCTCCCGGTCTGCAACTTACGGCTACACCGCCGGCTCCGGGGGCAGTGGGGGATATGGAGGTGGAGGGCGCAGCAGCAGCTCCTCAGGGGAAGTCTCCTCTTCGGATCTGACAATCTTGCTGGTGGTGGCCCTGCTGGCTTTCTTTGGTGGGTTTGCCATCCGCAACCTCTTCGCGGAGTCGGGCGGCTTTGACGATGAGCGTCCCATCCGCGCGGCCAACGTGCCGGCGGCCTTCCGGGACTTTTGCTTTGCCTACAACGGCACGGCTTCCTTTACCGTGGTGCAACTGACCAGTGTTTCCGCCCTCACCATGGCCTCGGTGCCCATTTACAAGATGGACACCTGCACCATCCCCGTCAGCCAAACCGCCAACGCCCTGCAGGCCTTGGGCATCCGTGGCCGAGCCAACACCTTAGGCCCGCAACTGGGCGGATCCAACCTCACCCTCATCCAGCTCCCCTTGGCCAGCGGCTTGGCCCGCGCCATCTACAACCAGTTTCCTAGCTTGGCCAGTCAGGGTAATGAGGCCCAGGTTCTCTCCCAACTGGAAACCACCATCAACGACGCCCTGCGCTCCAACGTGGAGGGGCTGGCCCTGCAAGGCCTGGAGCCTACCAACATCCCCGACGTGTACGTGGTGATCCCGGGCCACTCCTTTAACTTGCAACCGCAGCTTAATCTGCGCTAGCTCTCCTTTCTAGGGAGACTGCTGTGTTCATCACCTTAGAAGGTGGAGAAGGAGTGGGCAAAACCACTCAGCAGACGCTGCTGGCACAGCGGCTTACTCTAGAAGGCTATGCCTGCCTGTGTACCCGCGAGCCGGGAGGGACAGCCCTCGGCCGAGCGCTGCGGGAGCTGCTGTTGCACGGGGATCCCATAACGCCGCTGGCTGAGTTGCTCCTGTACGCGGCAGACCGGGCCGAGCACGTGCAAAGATGCCTCCTTCCCGCCCTGGCGGCAGGGCAGGTGGTGCTCTGTGACCGCTTCACCGACTCTACCCTGGCCTACCAGGGGTATGGTCGCGGGCTGGACCTGGAGAAGATCCGCCAGCTCAACCACTTGGCTACCGGCGGGCTGCAGCCGCACCTCACCCTGTGGTTGGATCTCCCCCCTGAGGTGGGGCTGGCGCGTTCGCGTCAGCGGCGCGTAGCAATTACCCGTTCCCTACACTCAGAGGCCGACAAACTCGAGCGAGAACACCTGGAGTTTCACCGCCGAGTTTACCGCGGATTTCAAGCTCTAGCTGCCGAGTTCCCGCAGCGAATTGTTCGCATTCCCGGCGAGGGATCCCCGGCAGAGGTGGCCACCCGCATCTGGGCAGCGGTCAGGCCCCGCCTACCAAAGGCTCCGCCCTGCTAGCTCGAAGGGCGGTCTCAACCGTTTCCCTGGCCATACCCTGCTCAGAGGTTAAGATTAGGTTAAAAAAGAAGAGGGCGCGGGTGACCTCAGGGTAAGGTAAGCAGGCTATGCAGGGAAAGCCTTCTGCCCTTTTTAGGCCCCGTTTTGAGAGGTAGAGGAGATTTGCCGTGAATGCCATTGCTGCTGAGCAGAAAAGCGAGCACTCGATCCTGCTGGCCTCTTCTCCTTCACCCACCGTGGCCGCTTGGGCTCACCAACTATTGAGCCAGCAATGGCAGCGGCTGCAGAAGCACGTGGGGAGAGTGCTCAACCAGCACCCCGAGGCAGCAGAGTCCCTCCATCAAATCCGGGTGGGCCTGCGCCGCATCGGCACCTGGGTGGAGGTGTTTCAGGGATCCGTGCGCCTGCCCAAGCCGCTCAAGCCCAAACGTCTGCAAAAGTTGACCAGAACCCTGGGCCAGCAGCGGGATTTGGACGTGTTGCTGGAAATCCTCCAAGAGCCCTATTGGCAGGGGATCCCAGCAGCCGAGCTGGAGGAGCTGGAGGAAGACCTGCGGCAGCGTCAGG
>NZ_JANSIR010000083.1:0-14461 GCF_047462155.1 Synechococcus sp. OH2 | reverse complement strand
GAGTGGCTGGAGCACCCCCGCTACCGGCCTGCGGCCCAGCTTCCCCTCCAGGAGAGCTTGCCTCACCTGTTGGCTCCTTTGCTGGCCGCCTGGTTCCTGCAGCCGGGCTGGCGGATCCCGTCTTTTCCCGAGACAGAATCTCAGGCCAAACAGCTACACGATCTGCGCAAAGCCACCAAACGCCTGCGCTACCAGGTGGAGTTTTTCGCCCCCTTTTACGGGGAAACTGTGCAGGAGTGGATCAAAACTCTGAAAGGCCTACAGGAGCAACTGGGCCGCTTCAACGATTTACAGGTTTTGCAGGCCAAGTTGCCCGCCGACTCGGCCCTACAGCCTAGGTTACGTGAGCAACAAGAGCTGGCTTTGCAGGATTGGCCGTTGCAGCAACAGCGCTACCGCAACCCTGCCGAGCAGCAGCGGCTATATCAACTGCTATTCTCGGCTGGGGAAAGCAGCAACGGGGAAGCCCAGGTGGTAGGCTAGGGCGTAGGGTTGGACAAGCCTGCTCTAGGTCTAGGGGAGGGACAGCGGTGAGCTCCGCTTTTGCCTCAGGGCTAGAGGGAAGTCGGCTATTGTCTAAGTCTTTCCCAGAGCAGGAACTCCAGCCCCTTCACTGCTGCTCCTGCCCCTCCTGCCTATGAAAAAGGGAATTGCCACGGCCATCGCTTTGCTTTGCTGTTTGCTGCTCCTGCTTTTCTTCTGGCCCCTGAGAACGGCTGCCCAAAAACAAACCCTTCAACTCTACATCTGGTCGGAATACATTGACCCGGCCATTCTCACTGCCTTCGAGAAAGCCACCAATAGCCGCGTGGTGGTAAGTGTGTACGAGTCCAACGAGGACATGATCGCCAAGCTGCGGGGGGGCGGCGTGAGCCAGTACGACGTCGTTGTGCCCACGGACTACGTTGTGCCCAACATGGTGGAGCTGGGCCTGCTGCAGCCTCTTAACAAAGCCCTGATTCCCAATCTCCGCAACTTGGGGGAGAAGTTTGTCGGCTTGCCCTTTGACCCAGAAAACACCTACACAGTTCCCTACCAGTGGGGCACCACCGGCATTGGCTACCGCAAAGACCGCCTGCCGGAAAACTTTGAGCGCTCCTGGGGTCTGATTTTCGACCCGCAGCAGCAGTACGGCCCCTTTGTGATGATCGATGAGATGCGCTCCATGATTGCCGCGGCGGCCCTCTACCTCGGCTTCGATATCAACACCACTGTTCGCTCCGAACTGCAGCAGATCCAGCAGCTCCTCATCGACACCAAACGCCGCAGCGCCGGCCTCATTGGCGGGGTGGGCGGCAAAAATCAATTGGTCTCCGGAACAGCCAACGTGGCGGTTGTCTACAGCGGCGATGCCCTGCAAGCTGCTGAGGAAAATGCCAACATTGGCTACTTTGTCCCTCGCGAGGGCGCTCACATCTGGCTAGATGTGATGGCCATCCCAGCCAAAGCTCCTAACCCGGAGCTGGCCAACCGCTTCATCAACTTCCTTCTGGAGCCGGAAATTGGCGCCCAACTGAGCAACTACAACCGCTTTGCCACCCCCAATGCTGCCGCCCTGCCTAAGATTAACCCGCAGGATCGCCAAAACCCAGCTATCTATCCCGATGAGGCAACCTTTGCTAGGCTGCAGTACCTCAAAGTGCTGTCGCAGGAGGAGCTCCGTCTCGTAGACGCTGTCTGGACTGCTGTCAAAAGCAGCTAGGGATCCTTGTCGACCTCACCTTGTTAGCTCTCGACACAAAACTTGACACTTTTTAATATCTGAGCCACATTGGAGATGTCACCCCTTGATGGAGTTGCAACCATGGAAAACCAAGAAGCTAAGTTTGGCTTTACCACCTTCGCCGAAAAATGGAATGGCCGTCTGGCAATGTTGGGCTTTGTGATTGGCGTTTTGACCGAGCTGCTTACGGGCCAAGGCATCCTCTCTCAAATTGGCCTGATGTAATCCCAGCCCGCCTGATTGGGTCGAAGCACTAGCTAGACACCTTTTTGCCCGGCTGTCCCCTTGCAGCTTGCTCAAGCAGCCGGGCTTTTGCTGCGGTTCCGAGCCAGAGCGAAGCCAAACAGCCGCGCCAATTTGTTCCTCCTACCTCCAACGGTTCGCCGCTTGATCCCCATCTCCTTTTGGGAGAGGGGCTGGGGGTGAGGGCGACAAGTCTGGGATTGCCCTAGCCTTCCAATTCCTGCAGGTACTGGCAAATGTCGGCCAAGATGCGCTCCAGCTCCTCCAGGCCCTGGGAAGCGCTTGCCCATTTTGGGTCATCAGCCGGGGATCCCGGCTGCGCCAGTTGCACCCCCAGGTGTTCTAGCTCGCGGGCTACTTGACAAAAGGCATTGGCTCCCACGTTGGCGCTAGCTCCCTTGAGGCGGTGGGCAATTTTCCTCAAGTCTTCGGCATTACCCGCTGCAAGAGCTTGGCGCAGCCGCGGCAACTGGTCCTGGCCATCTTGGACAAACACCTGCAGCAGCTCCCGCTGAAACTGGCGGTCACCTCCCGTAACCCGCTCCAAGTAGGCGGCGTCGATGGGGTAGGGCAGCGTGGGAGCAGGGTCACCGCCGGCAGCTTCAGGAGAAGGCGGATCGGACGAAGCCGCCCCGTTGGCTGCTCCTGCTGCGGAAGGGGCGATCCTTTGGCTCCAGTGGTTGAGCACTTTTTCCAGATCCTCCTTTAGCACCGGCTTACTGAGATAGTCGTCCATGCCCGCTTGCAGGCAGCGCTCCCGATCCTCCTGCATGGCGTTGGCCGTGATGGCAATCACCACGGTGCGGTGGCCGGATCCCCGCTCCTGCTGGCGCAGGCGGCGGGTGGCCTCGTAGCCATCCATCACCGGCATCTGGCAATCCATGAGGATGAGGTCGTACTTGACTTGCTGCAGCAAATCCAGCACCTCCTGGCCGTTGGCCACCACATCCGCCAGGTAGCCCAAGCTCTGCAGCTGGCGCAGGGCCACCTTCTGGTTGACGGGGTTGTCTTCGGCCAAGAGGATGCGCAGGGGTTGCTGGGGGCGGCTGGCCGAGGGCGCACTCTGCGAAAGGGGTGGGCCCATGCCCAGCAGCGCGGTGGCCAGGCCGGAAGACTTGCCCAGGGCCATGATCAGAGCTTCTTGCAATCGCGTTTGCTTGACCGGCTTGGTTAGGTAGGCAGCAAAGCCAATCTCGGCGGCGCGGCGGGAGTGCTCCCCCAACCCCAGCGAGGTCATCATCACCAGTTGCGTCGGGGACAGTTCGGGATCCGCCTTGATCCAGCGGCCCAGGGTTTCCCCATCCACCTCCGGCATCTGCATGTCCAAAACCGCCAAGGGGAAGGGGATCCCTTCCCGCACGGCCTGGCGCAGTTTGTCCAGAGCTTGGTAGGCATTTTCGGCTTCTTCCACCACCATGCCCCAAGCGGTGGCCTGGCAGCGGACGATCTTGCGGTTGGTGGCGTTGTCGTCCACCACCAACAGCCGCTTGCCCTGGAGATTGACAGGGATGCGGGCAGGGTGCTGGGAGATTTGTCGGGCGTAGGGTTGTCTTTCCAGGGTAAGCTCGAGGCTGAAGGTGCTGCCGCGGCCCACCTCGCTCTCTAGGAAGATCTTGCCCCCCATCAGCTCTGTCAGTTGCTTGCAAATGGCTAGGCCCAGCCCTGTGCCCCCGTACTTGCGGGTGGTAGAAGCATCCACTTGGGTGAAGGGCTGAAACAGCTTGGCTTGCGCTTCCTTGGGGATCCCGATCCCTGTATCCCTTACCGAGAGCCGCAGTTGGACATGGGTGGCCGTTTTTTGCAGCAGCTCGGCCTGGATGACCACCTCCCCTTGATGGGTGAACTTGATGGCGTTGCTCACCAAGTTGTTGAGGATTTGGCGCAGACGCGACGCATCCCCCCGCAGATAGCGGGGCACTTCCGGCGGCATGAGCACCGCCAGCTCCAGGCCCTTGGCGTGGGCAGTGGGGGCAAAGAGATCCGCCACCTCCTCCAAACAGGCCCTCAGGTCGAAGTCCAGGATCTCCAGCTCCATCTCCCCGGCTTCCAGCTTGGAGAAGTCCAGGATGTCGTTGATGAGGGTCAGCAGGGCATCGCCGCTGATGCGGATGGTCTCGACAAAGTCCCGCTGCTCGGGGGTCAGGGGCGTCTCCAGCAACAAGCCCGTCATCCCCAGCACCGCGTTCATGGGGGTGCGGATCTCGTGGCTCATGGTGGCCAAGAAGCTGCTTTTGGCCTGAGAAGCCTGCTCTGCCGCTTTGCGGGCTTGTTCTAGCTCAAGGCTGCGCTGGCGCTCCCGCTCCAGGAGCTCTGCCTGGGTGAGGGCAATGCCGATTTGGTTGGCCAGTTGTACCAGCAGCTCGATCTCAAACGGCTGCCACTGGCGGGGTGCAGAACACTGGTGGGCCAACAACAGCCCCCATAGCCGCTGCTCCATGAAGAGGGGCACCACCAGGTTGGCCTTCACCTGCATTGTTTGCAGCAGCTCCAGGTAGCAGGGCTCCAGCCCTTCGGCCTCCACGTCGCTGATGGCGCGAACCCGGCCCTGGCTGTAGAGCTCAGCGTATTTTTCCTGAAAACAGGGATCCTCTATCACCTCGCCCAAAAGGGAAGGGATGCCGGGCTGGGTTTTCTCGTTGGAGATGATCCCGGATCCATCCGGCTGGAAGCGGTAGACCAAAACGCGATCCGCCTTGAGCAGGGCTTGGATCTCCGTTACTGCCGTTTCCAGGATCTCGGCAATATCCAGCGATTGGCGGATCTTTAAGCTGAGATCGGCCAGCAGTTGGGCCCGCCGGCTCTGCCGCTCCAGCTCCTCGGCAGCTTTTTTGCGCTCGGTGATGTTGCGGAAAATGGCCCGCGTGGAGACCATCACCCCATCTTCAAGGCGGCAGTTAACACTTCCCTCCACCCAGATGGTTTCGCCCTTGGCAGTGACAAAGGCCGTCTCCACCTTGTCCAGAGGTTGGCCAGCCAAAAGCTTCTGGAAAACCACCTGGCAGTGCTCTCGATAGTCGGGGTGGATGATGTCGAAAACCCTCATTTGGTGGATTTGAGCTTCGTCGTAGCCCAGGGTCTCCTTCCAGGCGCGGTTGACGTAGAGAAAGTACCCTTCGGCATCGACAGCCTGAATGAGATCGCTGGCATTTTCAAAGAGATCCCGGTAGCGCTCTTCGCTTTCTTTGAGAGCCAGCTCCGCCAGCTTGCGCTCGGTGATGTCGATGCCGGTGCCGATGATAAACTCCACCTCGCCCTCGGCGTTGACCAGGGCGGTGTTGGTCCAAGCAATGAGCCGCAGCGCCCCCTGCTTGGTGCGCCAGAAGTTTTCATGGCGGTTTAAGAAAAGGGAGCGACTGCCCTTAAGTTGTTGAAAAGCTTGCTCCACGCCGGCCATCTCCTCCGCCGGGATCAAGCCCAAGTCCCAGAGCAGTTGGCCCTTGACTTCTGCCAGCGAATAGCCAGAAAGCTGCTCGGCAGCGCGGTTAAAGCGCAGGATGCGCCCCTTGGGATCCATGACCACCACCACAGCGCCTGCCGTGTCGAGGATGGCGTTGGTAAAGTCCCGCTCCTGCTTGAGGAAGGTTTCCGCCCGCTCCCGCTCGGCAGTTTCGCGGCGAATGAGGGCATAAACTGCGGCCAACAGCAAGTAGGTAAAAGCCAGCCCCCCCAGCAGGATGGCATTGGTTCTAACCCAAGCAAGCTGGAACTGCTCGCTGCGCTGCTGCAACAGAAGCCGCTCTTGCTCCTGGAGCGCCTCCACTAGGTTGGCGATCCGCTCCATCAACCTTTGCCCTTCGCCCCTCTTCAAGGCTTCTTGAACAGCGGCCAGCCCCTCTTGATCCCGGAGCCGGATAAGATCTTGGGCAAGGTTCAGACGCTGTTCCAAAAGCAGCTCCAGCCACTTCAGGCGCCCTTGCTGGAGAGGGTTGTCGGCTGTCAACTCTTGCAGCCGGCTAAGACGAGTGGGAATGGCCTCAAGGCTGGCCTTGTACTCGTCGAGGTAGCCAGGCTCGTTGGTCAAAAAGTAGCCCTGTTTACCTGCCTCGGCAGCACGGAGCTCTGAGAGCAATCCTTCCAGGTTCTGGATCACTTCCAAGGTATGGACCACTTGCTCCGTCAGTTGGGGCAGGCGACTGGCGTTGCGCTGGGCAGAGTAGGCGATCCCGCCCAAGATCAGGGCAGCCAGGCCCAGGCCAGCACTGACCTTGAGGAGAAAGCGGTTTTTGCGAGCAGGCTTGCTCTCGCCAGCTTTGGGAAGCAAGGGAGCCTTGGCCAACTCCCGCAAGGTGCGGCGCAGCTCCAGTTGAGCCGCCACCTGATGGGCCAGGGCCTTGAGCTGCTCCAATTGCTCCGGGCTGAGCTGGCGGGGTTGGTAGTCCACCACGCAGAGGGTACCCAGCGCTTGCCCTTCCGGCGTTACCAAGGGCACACCGGCGTAAAAGCGAATATGCGGCTCTTGGGTTACAAAAGGGTTGTCGGCAAAGCGCGGATCCTGGGTGGCATCGGGCACCACCAGCGGCTCTTTGGGCGAGAGAATGGCGTGGGCACAGAAGGCCACATCCCGCGGCGTTTCCTCGATACCCTCAATGCCGAACTTGGCCTTAAACCACTGGCGATGCTCGTCGATGAGAGAGACCAGCGAGACGGGCGTGCCGCAGATGTAAGCAGCAAGCCGGACGATCTCGTCAAAGGCAGTTTCAGGGGCTGTATCGAGAACTTGATACTCTCGTAGGGCAGCCAGCCGCTCTTCTTCGTTGGGGGGAAGGGGAGCCTTGGGCATGGGTCAAGCTGGAGAGACGGGATCCCGCGCTGCCGTGGGTGAACCTCAGCAGCCTGGTAAAAGAGACAACCCCAGCATAACTCCCCGACCGCCTTGCCGAAATCCTCAAGGATCTATGCCCCCAAACGAACCAAGCGGGAGCCGTACTGCCTGACTTGAGGGAAATGCCCTTGTTCTCGGAGGGTGATCCCAGGGGCTTGGCTTTCAAGAAACTATACAGATACACGTAAAGGCAAGAAAATCTCGACGACCCTCGCTTAACACATTTAGCATTTAGTTTTACTTATCTTAAAAATAAGCAGGTTCTAGTACTTTTAAGTTGAAACTTTCCAATTAGAGACTTATGATGGTCGGACAGACTTCAGGATCAGGCTTTTGGGGATAGGGCAGTCTTATGAACAAGCTTCAAGACAGTCTGGTGAAGGCTCTCACCATTGACGGAGCACTGGGCGTGGCTTTGGGGGACTGGAAGACCGGAATGTGTCTGGGGTTTAAGGGCACCAACAGCCCTGCCTTTCCCGAAGCTAATCTGGAGTTGGCCATTGCCGGAAACACAGAGGTGATCCGCGCCAAGATGCGAGTTGCAGAGTCTCTTAAGTTCACCGACAGAATCGAAGAGATACTTATTATTCTGGAGACTCAGTATCACCTGATGTATCTACTTAAGCACATACCTGGGCTATTTTTCTATCTGGCTTTGGATCGAGAGAAAGGCAACTTGGCTCTTGCTCGTATCAAGCTCTCCCAAATCGAAAAAGAGCTGACTCTCTAAAAGTTACGGCCTTTTCCGGCCTCACAGGAGTTGCGCAGCCAAGCAAGATTCTTTTAGGGCTTGCTCTACGTTGAGGTGATGGAGTAGTTAGCAACCAAGCCAAAAGAATGCGGAACCGGGGACTTGAACCCCGATGGCATTGCTGCCACTAGAACCTGAATCTAGCGCGTCTACCATTCCGCCAGTTCCGCGGCGATCTATAAGAATGCCCAAGAAAGGGGATCCCTGTCAAGGGCTGGGGGGTTTTAGAAGGGGATCCGACTCTTATGCTAAGCTCGGCTGCGCACGCAGTGGATCCAGAGCGCTAACCTTGGCGGCTTTTACTTTTGTTTGCGAGGGCACCTGCCCCAACACGCAGGCACGGGCGGGTTATTTCATTACCCCCCACGGCGAGATCCCAACCCCCTGCTTTATGCCGGTGGGAACGCTGGCCAATGTGAAAACCCTCACGCCTGCTCAACTCAAGGAGACCGGCGCCCACATTATCCTCAGCAACACCTATCATCTGCACCTACGCCCCGGCGAAGAGATCATTCAAGCGGCGGGGGGCCTGCACCGCTTCATGGGCTGGCCAGGCCCCATCCTCACGGATTCGGGCGGCTTTCAAGTTTTTAGCCTCAGCGCCATCCGCCAAATCGACGAGGAAGGGGTAACGTTTCGCTCGCCTTACGATGGGCGAATTATTCACTTCACTCCTGAGCTCTCCATCCAGATCCAAAATGCTTTGGGGGGAGACATCATCATGGCTTTTGACGAGTGTCCGCCCTATCCTGCTAGCCCTGAGGCGGTGGCAGCAGCGGTGCGGCGGACTACTCAATGGCTGAAGCGCTGCGTGGAAGCCCACCGCCGCTCCGATCAGGCTTTGTTTGGCATTGTTCAGGGGGGGGTTTACCCGGAGCTGCGTCGGCAGGCAGCGGAAGAAGTCTGTCGGCTGGATCTACCCGGCTATGCCATCGGCGGCGTCAGCGTAGGAGAGCCGGTGGAGCTAATGCACGCGGTGGTGCGACAAACAGCCCCCCTCTTGCCAGCCGATCGCCCCCGTTATCTCATGGGGGTGGGCACCTATGCCGAGATGCGGGCGGCAGTGGCTGCCGGCGTGGACTTGTTTGACTGTGTCATTCCCACGCGCTATGCCCGCCACGGCACCGTGATCAGCCGCGGCCAACGCTGGAACATCAAGAATGCCGAACACCGCCGCAGCCTGGATCCCATCGATCCTGAGTGCCCTTGCTACACCTGCCGCCACTTCAGCCGCGCCTATTTGTGCCACCTCATCCGCGCCCAAGAGATCCTGGGCTACACTCTGCTTTCCATCCACAACATCACGGAGCTCGTGCGCTACACCCAAAGAATGCGCCAGGCCATTCTGGAAGGCAAATTTCATGAGAACTGGGATCCGTGGCGCGAGGGCTGAGCCTCCTCGGGGAGCTTCGTTAACATCAGTAAACATTCGTAGGTTAGGCTTCCTAATCGCTACAATAAGGGGATAACCTAGTCTTAACCTCAGAGGAGAGCATGGCTGTCCGCACCCTGCAAAGTGTCATTGAGCAGCATATTGCTGGACTCCCTGGCCTCATTGCCGTCTTGATAGGGCGGGTCACTGACGGTGCCACAGTAGCCAAAGTAACCTATGCCAGCGACTCCCAAGAGGAGCAAGCCCTAGAACGTTTAGGCACCTACGCCGGCGACTTGTTGCAGGCCAATAGCCGCCTTTGTCAAACCGTTAGCCCCGTCCAAGAGGCGGACTACCTTTTGGCAGGTACTCTGGCGTTGCGGGTTGTCATCAAAGCCTTTCCCAAAAGCCCCTACTTTGTTTTGTTTCTGACCCGTTCCATCACCGACCTCAAGACGATTTCAGACCGGCTTAAGGCCATTCTCATCGACGGCAAACCACTGCTGCCCCCTGTTCAAGACGACACTCTATCCACTGCTCAGGCTTTGATTAGCTACGCCAAGCGCTACGCTCCGGATCCCAACTTTGTCATGCTGCGCTTGTCCCTGAAAACGGGCATTGACCGCAACCGCCTTGAAAAAGGCACCCTGAACCGACAGGAGCTGCGCATTCTCTACAAAGCGGTGGCCGATCTTTTGGGCAGAGAACATCTGCCGATTGCCTTGCCTAGCTAAAGGCTAAAGTTGTGGGAGTTGTTAACTGTTGTCCCTTCCTATCCCCTCGAGATCAGGCCATCTATGTTGGAGCATTTACGCCTTGACCGCGCTCGCAAGCTAATTTCTCTCTTCGGCGAGCCGGTGATTTTCCACTGCCACCACTACAACCTATTTCTGCAGCAGACCATTGAGGATCCGGACTGGATCGATGGGGTGAGCATCCTGCGCACGGCAGCTCAGGAGATTTTCTACAGCTTGCTCCAGGGCGCTTTTAAAACCTTGGGAGTGCAGCAGGCAGCAGAGCGGCTGGCGGTGGCGTGCCAGTTGTTCGGCTTTCTCGGCTTGGGGCGACTGGAGCTGCAGGCCAGCCCCAGCGGTGGCGAAGCCCAGCTCACCCACTCCCACTACGCAGAAGGCTGGCTGAGCAAGTACGGGGATCAGGCTAACCGCACCCGCCCCATCGATCATCTAGCCGTGGGCTATGTGGCGGCGGCGCTGGATGCCACTTTTGGCGAGCTGGGCAGCTACACGGCAGAGGAAACGGAGTGCATGGCGGTTACGCGCAAGGATCGCTGCCTGATCCAGGCTACTCGGCTGCCACGGCCTCAGACTTTGGTTCCTAGCCCCGGCATGGGCAAGCTCATTGAACGTCCAGCCGATCTGCCCAAGCCGATAACAGCGGTGGACTACGACGCGGTCAACGAAGCTCTGTGGAGCCTGCCTTTGGCAGGAGATGAACGGGGGCAGATTCGCGCCTTCAACGTGCTGCTCACGCGCATGCCTGCCAATTACTACAACCGCATCCAGTACCGCTTTTTGGAAGAGCTGAAAGCAGTGCAACCCAGTCTGCAGCAGGTGGCAGAGGATCTGGTGCGCGAATCGGGCCATGTCTGTGTCTTCTACACCTTGGGCAACATCATGGAGTCGCTGGAGTGGGAAACCCTTGTGGGGCCAATGCTGGAAAAGGATACCGACTGGATCCACGGGGCCTATGCCGTAACCAGCAGCTTGGGGTTCGGTCGTTGGCAGGCTTTGGAGGTGGTGAGCGATCATTCCTGCCGGGTGGCTATTGACGGCAACTACGAGACCAACTACTTTTTGGCTTCCTACCCACGGGCAGACTATCCGAGCTGCTATTTTGCCCAAGGGGCGGTGCCGGCGCTGATGAACCTGGTTTACAACGGCAACATTCAGCAGAAGCCGATTCTGGATCAAGTCTTCTACAACCGCCTCTTCCAGCGGGGTGGGCTGTTTTACGGGAAGGAGACCAAAGCCAGAGAGAAAGGGGATCCCTGGTGTGAGTTCTACGCCGAGCGGATTTAGGGATCCATGCAGGTGCGCATCCTGAGGCGGCGAGAGTGTGGAAGGGGCTGGGCCACAGACCTGCTGCTGCCGCGCTGCCTGAGCTGGCCGGAGGTGGAAGAGCTGGCGCAGGAGATAGGGGCCACCTGCCGCTGCTTTCAAAAACAGCTGGTGTGGTTGGATCTGCCGGCAGGGCGAATTACCGCTTCCTTGCGGGTGCCTCGCCTAACTTTGCGGCTCTACGACGCCGCTGTGGAAGCCCAGATCCTGGAGCAGCTGCGCCGCTGGCTCGACTCGGCTGCTGCGACAGAGGGGGCGGCTTTAGGCCAAAGCAGTAGCCAACCTGGCGCACAGTGTGAATGAGGCGGGGTTGGTGCGGATTCCCCTCTAGTTTTTTGCGTAGGGAGAGGATGTGGGTATCGACGGTGCGGGGGTTGGCGGTGGAATCGGGCCAAGCCCGCTCCAGCAGCTCTTGCCGCGAGAGAGGATCCCCATCGGCCTGGATCAGCACCATCAGTAGGCTAAACTCCTGCGGGGTGAGGTCGATGCCTTGACCGGCCAGGGTGACGCGCCGCTGCACCAGATCGATTTTCAGATCCCCATACTGCAGGAAGGTGGGGGGAAGGCTGCGCCACAGCCGACGGGTCAGGGCCTGAATGTGGGCATCCAGAAGGGGCAGGCTAAGGGGCTTGGTGAGGTAGTCGTCTGCGCCTGCCTCCAGCCCAGCGATGATGTCGGCTTCGGATCCCCGTTGGGAGAGGAGCAAAATCAACACATCGCAATGGCGATGCGCCCAGCGGCATAGTTGGAGCCCGGCACGGCTGGACAGCTCCGCATCCAAAATCAAGAGGTGGACAGGCTGCTGTTGCAGCAGGGTTTTGGCCTGGCGAATGGTCTCCGCTTCCCAAACCCGGTGCTGCGCCTGTTGCAGATGCCAACCCAGCAAGCTGCGCAGATGAGGGTTGCCTTCTGCCAGCAAGATGTGCAAAGGTTGCATGGCTACTAGGTTGGATCCCGCCCTCATCATAGACAGCGGGCCACCTTCGGACAATGTTGTTCGCCCGCTACCGGTTGGACAACCCTCTATCCAGACCATGGCCGATTCTCCATCCCCTATCTCCGAACGTAAGCAGGATCACCTAGACATTGTTTTGCAGCAGGACGTCAACGCCAAAGGGATCCGCACCGGCTTTGAGCGCTTTTTCTTCGAGCATGTGGCGTTGCCGGAGCTGCTGCTGCCGGAGATCGATCTCAGTTGCCAGTTTCTGGGAAAGCGCCTGCAGGCCCCTCTGCTGATTAGCAGCATGACCGGGGGGACAGACACTGCCCAGGAGTTGAACCTGTACCTGGCGGCTGCCGCTCAAGAGCTGGGCATTGCCATGGGGGTGGGATCCCAGCGGGCAGCTCTAGAACACCCGGAGCTGGCCCGGACTTACCAGGTGCGGCAAGTAGCTCCGGATATTCTGCTTTTGGCCAACCTGGGCGCTGTGCAGCTCAACTACGGCTATGGGCTGGAGCAGGCGCGGCGGGCGGTGGAGATGATCGAGGCAGATGCGCTGATTTTGCACCTCAACCCACTGCAGGAGGCGGTTCAGCCCCAGGGGGATCGCGATTGGCGCAACCTCTATTGCCGCATCGAGCAGTTGGTGAACCAGTTGCCGGTGCCAGTGCTGGTCAAGGAAGTGGGCAATGGTCTCAGCGCCCAAGTAGCCCGGCGGCTGGCCGAGTGTGGTGTGTCTGCCCTGGATGTGGCCGGGGCAGGGGGGACGAGCTGGAGCGAGGTGGAAGCCCATCGCCAAAGGGATCCCCTCAAGAAACGCATTGCCCACAGCTTCCGGGACTGGGGGATCCCGACAGCCTTGGCTCTGCTGGAAATCCGCCGCTTCCTGCCCAACCTGCCTCTGGTGGCCAGCGGTGGCATCCGCACTGGCATCGATGCAGCCAAAGCCATCCGCTTGGGGGCCGATGTGGTCGGCATGGCCGCTCCCGCTCTCCACGCCGTCTCCCAAGGGCGGGCCCAGGCGGTGGTGGACAGCTTCCGGGCCGTAATCGAGGAGCTGAGGATCGCCGCTTTTTGCACCGGATCAGCCAACTTGGCGCAGCTACGGCAAGCGGCTTTGCGCTGGCAAGATACCTGGGATCCGCTGCCCCCTGTCGGGGAAAGGGGTTGAAATCAAATTCCCAGCACCTGCCACAAGCTCACCTCCAGCCCTAGGGCGGCCAGATGGTAGGGCCACTGCAAACTGCGGCGGGCAATTTTGCCGGTGAGGGCCCACGACAGGAGCAAAGCCAGGATCAGGGTGGATCCCTGAAGAAACCGGATCACCGCTGGGTGGGCCTGCCACAGCACGGGAAGAGCGGATCCCGTCTGGAAGAAAGTTGCCCAAGTTACCGGCAGCACCTGGCCTGCCTCCGTCAAAAACAGGGGCCAATAGAAGGCCAACGTTCCTCCCAAAACCAGCGGCAAATAGCCGTAGATCATCTCCGCAAAGGGTCGGGGTCGCGTCCCCTGGCCTAGCTTATAGGCCAGCCCCGCCAGCCCCCAGGCTGCCAAGGGCACGAGGCTGGGGAGGCTCAAAGCCAGCAAGGCAGCCCCCAGGTGGGGCCAAAACTGCCGTAGATCCCAGCGCAAGCCCCAGCAGGAGAGGCGCTCCGCTATCTGGGGCAGGCAATGGAGATAGATGCCCCCCAGCAGCAACAGCAACAGGGCAGTTTCAGAGGTGCGCGGCGTATGGGTGGTCCACAGCTCGATCCCAGGCGGGCGCAGGTTGAACTCCACCGAGCGATGGGGACAAGCCTTGAGACAAGTCATGCAGAGGACGCAATCTTTGTTGTCTTGCAGTTGCGCCGGATGGGAGTAGAGAGGACAGCCTCCCGTCGCCATGCCTTCCCCTTTCTCGGGCCCACCTTTGTAGCACTGGTAGGTGGTGCATTCTGCCGAACAGGTGCCCTGCTGGGCCCGCAGCTCTGTCATCGAGAGCTTGGCATAAAGGCCGTTCATGCCCCCAATCGGGCAGAGGTAGCGACACCAAAACCGCCGCTCAAACACCAGTGAGCAGACCACCGCTCCGGCGGTAATCAGCAGCAGCAGCAGCCACCCCGACAGGTAAGCCGTGTTGGGCAGATCCCAGATCTCCTCCCACAGGAAAATCAACGCGAACCCGGCAAACAGCACCCAGCCCCCCCAGCGCTCCGCCTGCGTTCGCGGCCATTTCCGCAACTGCCGCGGCCAAAGCCACAAAGATAGCCGCTGAACCAGCTCCCCGTAGATCATGAAGGGGCAGATGGCGCACCACACCCGCCCCAAAAAGGGGAACATCAGCAGCACCACCGGCCACCACCAGGCCCAGAAAAGATTCAACCCCACATTGTGGGCCCGATCCTGAGGCCCCCAGAAGAGGAGAAACACCACCAGCGTGTAGAGAGGCAGCACCAGGCCGTAGTTGAGGCGATCCGGCCACCAGGGACTGCGCAGCAGGCAGCGCAAGCGAGGATAGGCGTTGAGCAAGTTGAGGCGAAACCGCTTGCCCCG
>NZ_JANSIR010000082.1:22187-26795 GCF_047462155.1 Synechococcus sp. OH2 | reverse complement strand
CCTTCCTCTTAAAACCTGTACCCTATTTTAAATTAACAGGCTGTAGCTTGTGGGTGATGGGAAGGGATCCCAATCTCGTCTACTCTTTCTCCTAGCAGAGATAAAACCGGAAGCAGTGACAGCTTAGAGATCCCCAAGCAGAATGCAATCAGCAGATCGAGAAGAACTCTAGCCCTGGAAAACTTAACTTTCTAATCCCGTCAGCACTGCCAGCAAGGAAGTCCCAGGAGCTATGCTAGGCTGGGCTGCTAGACAGGTCAAAATCTTTATAGGAACTCAGGTACAGCCTGTCAAAGAATCAAGGGGTACGGTAGCAACACTCAGCAAACCAACTTCGGGAGCAGGATGGATTGATCAGTACTGCCAGTTCCCACGGCTAAGGTATGCTGGTGGGCAGTGAGCAAGTTTCCCGCCTCTTCTTTTGAGGAGAGAGTATGCCAGAACCGGAATCCTCCTCTGCCCACATTCTGGTGATCGAAGATGAGGCCAAACTGGCCCGTTTCCTGGAAACTGAGCTGGCCTATAGGGGATATCGGGTGAGTGTGGTCGGCGATGGCACGGCAGGGTTGGCGGCAGCCCGCGACCAGAATCCCGACTTGGTGCTGCTGGACTGGCTGTTGCCCGGGATCTCAGGGTTGGAGGTTTGTCGGCAACTGCGCTTGACGGGCAACCGCGTGCCCGTGGTGCTGATGACCGCCGGCGACGAGGTGGCAGATCGGGTGGCAGGGCTGGATGCTGGGGCAGATGACTACGTGGTCAAGCCCTTTAGCCTGCAGGAGTTGCTGGCGCGGATACGGATCTATTTGCAGCACCCCAAGGGATCCCGCGACGGCCGGTTGGTGTTTATGGATTTGACACTGGATCCGGTGACGCGGCAGGCGAGCCGGGGAGAGCGACAGGTGGAGCTGACGGCCAAGGAATATGAGCTGCTGCGCTACTTGATGGAACACCCTCGCCAGGTGCTCAGCCGCCAACAGATTTTGGAGCATGTGTGGGGGTATGACTTTACGGGCGACTCCAACATCATCGAGGTTTATATTCGCTATTTGCGCCTCAAGATCGAAGGCCAAGGGGAAAAGCGCCTCATCCAAACAGTGCGCGGTGTAGGCTATGTGTTGCGCGAGTAGAGGCAAGCTGGATCGACAGGGGGACTGAGTTGAGGATTTTGAGGTGCAGAGCGTGCTGTTAATGAACCTATGGGGTGCAAGGCTGCTGGGCCTTACCTTCAGCTCACCGGGAGAGTTTGTCTTCCGTTTTCCCCCTGAAACTCCGCTGGTAGGTGGGCTGGGGCTGCGCTGGTACGGCCTGCTGATGGCTATTGCCGTGTTGGTCGGCCTGCTCCTAACCAAAGCCCTAGCAGAGGCTCGCCATCTGGAGAAAGAGCCCGGCAAGGCCAGCGAACGGGTCGAGATCCTGGCCCTGTGGCTGGTGGTGTCTGGGTTTCTGGGCGCCCGCCTCTACTATGTCCTCACCCACTGGTCAGAGTTCAGGGACGATCCCCTCTCGGCCTTCGCCATCTGGCGGGGAGGCATCATCATCCACGGTGGGATCTTGGCTGGCGCGCTTGCTCTTTGCCTCTATTGCCGCGCCACCGGGATCAACGGCTGGAAGTACGCCGATGTGCTCACGCCGGGGTTAATCTTGGGCCAAGCCATCGGGCGCTGGGGCAATTTTTTTAACTCCGAGGCCTACGGTGCCCCTATTCCCCCCGACAGCAGGTGGCCCTTGCGGGTATACATCCCCCCCCAAGCCCGCGAGCCGGAATACAGCCAGTTTGAGTTTTTTCACCCCATCTTTTTCTACGAGAGCCTCCTTAACCTGGTTCTGTTTGCTCTCTTGATGGGGATGTTCTGGCGATTTCCCAAGCTTAAGGATGGCACCTGGGTTTGGACCTATGTTGTCGGCTACAGCTTAATTCGCATCCCTTATGAAATCTTGCGCGTCTCGGCGGTGGCCTATCTGCCGGGAACTACCATCAAGGCTGCCTATGTGGCCAGCGCCATAGGCCTAGTGCTTGGGATCGGCATGCTGATCTACATGTACCGGCTGCGCTTTGATCCCGATCTGGAGCAATTGGCGGCTTGGCTGGCCGAACGAGCAGGGCTGGAGCTGGAAACAGCCGCAGAGCTTGTGCAGCGGGCTTGGGCCATCCAGCAAAAGCACCGCCGCGCCGACTTGCTGGATCGCGTCACTCTGGCCATGCCTCATTTTCCCAGTGCCCTTGCCCCCCATCTCTCGCTGGGCCAACGGGAGCTGCTGATGCGGCAACTGTTCTGCCGTCTGGAAGGCCGGGATCCCGCTGGAGAAGGGCTGGCCCAAGCAAGTTAGCGCTTAGGGCTATCAGGCTGAAACCAACCCTCAGGTCTTTAGACTTTGCAACCAGGCTTCCAGGGCGCGGATGGGGGCCGGATCCCGGTAGACGCGCTCCTGGCGGGCTTTTACCTGCTGGCCCATCTGTTCCCGCCAGCGGTCATCCAGGCCCAGGCGCACAGCAATCTGGACATACTCATCTAGGTTAGAGGCGATGGTTGCATGGATCCCCATCTGCTGCAGGATGGCGTAGGTGTGGCGACCCCGCATCAGAGATCCCGGCAGCGTGACGATGGGCAGGCCGTGGGGCAGGGCTTCCAGGGTGGTGTTGCCGCCAGACCAGCCAATGCTGTCCAGGTAAACATCTCCCAAGGCGTTGTAGGCGGCATATTGGGCGGGGGAGAGTTCCGGCAGCAGCAGCACATAGTCTTCCGCGGCCAGGCCGTAGGCGCGGAAGGCCCGCTGTAGCCGTTGCCAGAAGCGCTGGCGGATCCCTTGGGAGAGGCGGCCCCGCAAAAACAGGAATTGACACCGCCCCACCTCCCGAGCAATGCGGGGGAAGACCTCGTCGTACTGGGGCAGGTACTTAAACAGAGATTGGGCGCAGAGGTAGAGCACCCTATCGGGATCCACACCCCACGCTTGCCAGTCCACAGGGGCGGGGTCAACGTCCAAAGGGATGTAGTAGGTGCCGATGCCGGGTAGGGGCAGGAGCTGCTCGGTGTAGTGGCCGGTCCCATCCGGCGGCTCCATTAGTTCGCTGCTGATGAAAACGTCCAGCGTCGGCAGGCCAGAGGTTTGCGGATGTCCCCAGGCCATGGCCTGCACAGGGGCCAAACGCAAGGCGGCCAACTGGGCGCAGACCGGGTCAATGCCCACTTCCGGGTAGAGGAGCACGTCCAGCTGGGCCCCTCGAATTGCCGCCTGCCACTCCGCCAAGCTGCGGGATCCGGCTATAAACTGCTCAAAACGCGGTGGCAGGGAGCGCGTAATCTCGTCTTGGACGGCCGAGGTGTGGAAGCCGTAGAGGGCCACTTGGGAGCGATCCAAAGCTTCTACCCAGCCGTGGGTCAGGATCTTCCAAACAGAGTGATCCCGGAACAGGCCGGAGACGATACCCACCCGAAGCCGCCCAGGACGGCGCCGCAGGAGAACGGGGGGCTGCGGGTAGCGAGCCGCCATCACCTCCCCCACCAGGGATCCGTACAGGTGCTGCAGCTCGCGGTCGTTCTGGCCCTGGTAGGGCAAAAAGAAGGGTTGGACGGAGCCAACACCAGCAGCTGCCCGCTCCAGGGTTTTGGGATCCCGCGGCAGGTGTGCCCAGCGAGCCTTCACCTGCTGCAGAGCTTGGCGGTAGCGCTCCCGGGCAACTGGGATCTGCTCAGAGGTGTCGTAGAGCAGGGGCAACTGGCTGACACACCAGCCCAGGGCCGCTGCCAAATCGGCAGGATCAGCTTGCCAGAGGCGGTAGAACAGCCCTGCCGCTTCCTCCTCCCGGCCACAATCGCGCAACAGGATGGCCAGCGTATAGGCGGCATCGGCAAAGTCTGGCTGCAACTCCAGAGCCTGCCGCAGCGGCACCAGGGCCGCTTCCAACTCCCCCTGCTGCCGCAGCACCAGTCCCAACTGGTACAGAACTTCCGGATCCGGCCCCCCTTGCTCCAGAGCCTGCTGGAGGTGGGCTTTTGCCTCCCCCAGGTAACCTGCCTGCTTGAGGGCAATCGCCAGATTATAGTGGGCGTCGGGAAAGCACGGCTGCTGCGCCAAGGCCTGCTGCATCAGGGCAATGGCCTCCTCCAGGGATCCCTGCTGCTGCCGACAGACCCCCAAAAGGTGCAGCGCCTCCGGGTGGGCGGGCTGGGCTTGCAACACCTGTTGGTAGAGGGAGCTGGCCTCCTGCAGTTGCCCCGCCTGGTGATGGTGGACAGCCTGAAGCAGCAGGCGCTGCAGGTGCTTCTCTCTGTTGTCTCGGCTGGGGCCAAAGCCCTTTCCCGGCGGCAACATCGAGCTTCCCAGACTTTAGCCGTTGGGGAGGTTGAGGAAGCCCGCCAAGGCTGGGGCAATGGGCAGCAGGGTCATCACCATCAAAAAGAGGGCCAGCAGCGCCAAGGCATCCCGCTGGCCGTCGGTTTCGGTAATCTCATCCTGCGGGGGACGCTCCGGCTCGCGGGCAATAAAGAGAATCAGCAGCGCCCAGTAGAGGGCCAAAACGTTACTGATGGCTGCCACTGCCAGAGCAATCAGGGTGATGACCGTAGCACGTGCCGCCGTCTTCCGCCCGTACACCGCCTGCACGAT
>NZ_JANSIR010000082.1:19430-22050 GCF_047462155.1 Synechococcus sp. OH2 | reverse complement strand
CTCAAGGCGGTGATGGCCAAGCCAATCCAGCCCACGGCCACGAAGGGGTGAATGGGCACCAGCTCCCCCTGCAACTGGGATCCCAGCACCAGCCGCGCCAGCGTGCCCACCAGGATGGAACTACGGAAGATCTCCGTGGGCACGTATAGGCCACCAGAGCCGGAGAGCTTCAGGCCAACCAGCAGCACCACCAAGGAAAGGAGACCCCCCGCCGCCGGGCCGGCAAAGGCAATGTCAAACAGGGCCTTGCGGTTGGGCACCGGCGACTGGATGCGGTTTAGGGATCCCAGCGTGCCAATCCCCAAGCTGGGAATAACAAAAGCTGGGCTGAGGCGTACGCCGTACTTGCCGGCCATCCAGCGGTGTCCGGTCTCCTGCACCAGCAAAATGGCAAAGATCCCCGCCGCCACCGGCAGGGCCTCCACCCAGCGCCCCGGCGCCTCCAACAGCCGAAAGCCCAGCAGGTTGGCCCCCACCTCCAAAGTGGCCAGAAAGCTAGCTATCATCAGGCCCGCAGCCAGGATCTGTGCCCCTGTCGAAGCGCGGTAGTTGACAATCTCATCTGGCAAGACCACCACCGCCGGCTTTTCCGAGGCATCCTCCACCAAAAACAGTTGGTAGCGGTTGCCCAGCCGCTCCTTCAGCTTTTCTGTCAGCAGGGGCACCACCACCTCTGCCTCGCCGCGCAGGTTGCCCTTGAAGATCGCCCCCTCCCCGTAGGGAATGGTCTCGGTGACAAAGAAGGTGTCCAGACCGAAGATGGATTGAATCGCCTGCAAATCTTCCGCAGAGATGCCCCGCAAGACCAAAGGTTGCTCGACAGGCGTCTCCCCAGCCCCTTCCGAGGGGATTTCCTGCCGCTCCTCCATCTGGGCCAACTGCTGTCGCCGCGCCTGCAGCTCCTGCTGGGCCAACTGGCGGGTTTTGCGCCCCACGGCAATGTAGAGCCCCGTGAACACCAGCAATAGCAGCAGGAAGCCGGCAAAGTTGAGGTAAACCCCAAACAGCAAGAGCCCTAGGAAGACCACCCAGGGCAAAAGAAGCAGGGATCCCTGGAACCACACCCAGACGGCTAAGGATCCTCGCTGGCGGGCTCGCCAGAACCCCCACCCCAAAAAGGCCAGCGTTCCTAACAAAAAGAGGGGCGTAATCTCGGCGGCGATGTTCATGGCTGACCTACGAGGTTTACCGATACTGAGCTGGGATCAAGAGCCGCTCAAGCAGAAACAGCCGCTTCTCCAAAACGAGGCTCCGGCTGCTCCCACAAGTAAAAGCCAGCTTTGCGCGGTTTGAGCAGGAACAGCCGCAGGAACTGGTAGGCGTTGTTGAGGTAAAGGGGCAGCTTGCGCAGGCCCTTGAAGGGGCCAGAACCGCGGGCAATCTCCCTCAACTTGGCGTTGTTGGCCACGCACTTCTGCAGCCGGCGCACAAACTCGGGGTTCTCCACATCCAGCACCACCGGGAAGACCTTGGCCGCCTCGCGGTTGGTCTTGTAGATCACCTCCATGTCGTAGGTATGGGGATCCAGGCCAATGAGGCGGTAGAAGTCCGGGCGCTCGCCCACGTCGTTGAGGTACATGGTGGCAAACACCGACAGCAGGAAGAAGCGGCACCACAGCTCCGCCACCCATCCCTTGAGCAGCCGCGGCTGGCTCAGGAGCATGAGGGCAAAGAAATCACCGTGGCGGTTCTCGTCCTGACACCAGTTCTTGAAGAAGTTGAAGATGGGGTAGATGCAGTCTTCGGGGTGAGCCTCCAGGTGGCGGTGGATAAGGATGTAGCGCCAGTAGCCGATCTTCTCGGAGAGATAGGTGGCGTAGAAGATAAAGCGGGGCGCAAAGTAGGTGTAGGACTTGTGCTTGGTCAAAAAGCCCAGGTCAAAGGCCATGTTGAAGTCGCCCATGGCGCGGTTGAGGAAGCCGGCGTGGCGGGCCTCATCGCGGCTCATCAGGGCAAAGCACTCGGCCAAGACCGGGTTGGTCTCCTTCAGCTTGCGAGATAGCTCCTTGTAGAGCAGGAAGCCAGAGAACTCCGCCGTGCAGGAGCGCTCCAAAAACTCCACAAACAGACGCCGCGCCTCCGGATCAAGCCGGCTTTCCCAATCTTGGTTGAACTCCTCGCCGCGGACAAAGTGGTGGCGGTTGTAGTCGGCGCGAAACTCCTCCAGGATGGCCCGGAAGTCGGCCTCTCGATCGCCTAACCCCATCTTGGCGATGGCCTCGAAGTCGGTGGTGTAGAAGCGCGGTGTCAGGATGGTCTCAGTGGGCACTCGCGCCTGGGTTTGGGTAGCTTGCAAAGTGGAACTCATAGGGGTTACAGGATGAAAAGGCCAGTATACTCTCGCAGTTTACCAGCCTCTTTGGCCGTCGAGGGGATAAGAAGTGTTACCGACAGGCCCCGGATCCCCTACGACGGCAGCGCCACCGGCTGGGATCGCGTGGGATCCGTCAGCTCACTCCCCTCCTCCGAAGGCGGGATCACCTGCCAGAAGAGAGGCAGGTAGCGCTCCCAGTTCTGCAGGATGCGCTCAGCTTTGGGAGAATGAGTGCGGCGGTAGTGCTCCTGGATCAGGCCCTTCAGTTGTGCTTCCGCCGCCGCTGTTTGCAGCCGCTGGATGCGC
>NZ_JANSIR010000082.1:15990-19246 GCF_047462155.1 Synechococcus sp. OH2 | reverse complement strand
CCCAGGTTGCGGCCCACCCGCCCCAGCACCACCACCACGCCGCCGGTCATGTATTCGCAGCAGTGGTCGCCGGATCCCTCAATTACCGCCTGAGCGCCGGAGTTGCGCACGGCAAAGCGCTCTCCCGCCTGGCCGTTGGCAAACAGGGATCCGCCGGTGGCCCCGTACAGACAGGTGTTGCCTAGGATGACGTTTTCTGCTGGATCCCGCGGAGCTTCTGGGGGAGCCAGAATGACAATTTCACCGCCACACATGCTCTTACCCACGTAGTCGTTGGCTTCCCCCGTCAGGGTCAGGCGCATGCCCGCCAAGGTAAAGGCCCCAAAGCTCTGGCCGGCGCTGCCCACAAAGCGCAGATCCAGCAGCCCCCCTTGTCGGGCAAAGCCGGTATCCCCATACAGCCGGGCCAGGGTGCCGGCAATGCGTCCGCCCACGCAGCGATCCGTGTTGGCGATGGGGAGCTCTACTGTAGCTGTGTCGCAGGTCTCGATGGCCTTTTGCACCTCGGGCCGCGCCAGGATTGCCTCGTCCAGAACCGGGCCGTTGCCATGCACTAGCTCATGCTCCAGCCACTTGGGCCGCTGGTGGGGAGCGAAGCCGGGGGGAGTCCGCAGCAGATAGTCCAAGTTGAGGGACTGGGTTTTCTCCAGAGCCGCGTCGGTACGGGGGCAGAGTAGATCCATGCGCCCAATCACCTCCTCCAAGGAGCGGTAGCCCAGTTGGGCTAGGACTTGGCGCACCTCCTCGGCCACAAAGGTAAAGAAAGTTACTACCTGGTCAGGAGTGCCGGGGAAGCGCTTGCGCAGCTCCTCTTTCTGGCTGGTCACCCCCACCGGGCAGTTGTTGGTGTGGCAGACCCGCGCCATGATGCACCCCTCGGCAATCATGGCCACTGTCCCGAAGCCAAACTCTTCCGCCCCCAGCATGGCCGCCATCACCACTTCCCAGCCGGTGCGAATGCCGCCGTCCACGCGCAGAATCACCCGCTGCCGCAGGCCGTTCTCCAGCAGGGCGTGATGCACTTCCACCAGGCCCAGCTCCCAGGGTGCCCCCGCATGTTTGATCGAGCTCAAAGGAGAAGCCCCTGTGCCTCCCTCGTGGCCGGAGATCTGGATGATGTCGGCATTGGCTTTGGCCACCCCTGCCGCCACCGTGCCAATGCCCACCTCCGCCACCAGCTTCACCGACACCTGCGCCTGCGGATTGACCTGGTGCAGGTCGAAGATCAACTGGGCCAGATCCTCAATCGAGTAGATGTCGTGGTGGGGTGGCGGCGAGATCAAGGTCACCCCCGGCTTAGAGCGGCGCAGCTTGGCAATGTAGGGGCTGACCTTTTTGCCCGGCAGTTGTCCGCCCTCGCCCGGCTTGGCTCCCTGGGCAATTTTGATCTCGATTTGCTGCGCGTTAAGCAGGTACTCCGGCGTCACGCCAAAGCGGCCCGAAGCCACCTGCTTCACTGCCGAGCTGGCGTTGTCCCCCATGCGCAGGCCCTTCAGGTGGGGGAAGCGCGCCGAGGTGCCCTCCGGCGTCACATCGGTAATGGGGATGTAGCGCTCCGGATCTTCTCCACCTTCGCCGGAGTTGGACTTGCCGCCAATGCGGTTCATGGCAATGGCTAGGGTCTCGTGGGCCTCGCGGCTGAGGGCTCCCAGCGACATCCCTCCTGTGGCAAAGCGCTTGAAGATCTCGGTGGCCGGCTCTACCTCTTCTAAGGGAATGGGATCCCGGTCGCTGCGAAAGTCCAGCAGATCCCGCAGGGCTGTGGGGGGGCGGTGGCGCAGATGGGACCGGTAGATCTCGTAGTGGTCGGGCTGTCCTGAGGCAATGGCCTTGTGCAGCAGCTTGGCCATCTCCGGGCTGTTGATGTGGTACTCCCCCTTGGGCCGCGCTTGGATAAAGCCAAAGTTCTCCAATTTTTTCGCGCTCAGCTCGGGGAAGGCGCGGCAGTGGTTGGCCATACCCTCGCGGGCCAGATCTGCCAGCGTCATCCCCCCGACCCGCGACACCGTGCCGCGGAAGGCCAGGTCAATCACCTCTTGGCTGAGGCCGATGGCCTCGAAGATTTGCGCTCCGTGGTAGCTGGAGAGCAGAGAAATGCCCATCTTGGAGAGGATCTTGAGCAAGCCCGCCTCGATGGCCGTGCGGTACTTCAGTTGGGCTTCGGCCAAAGAGAGCTGGGGCAGCTTGCCGGCAGCCATTTGGGTTTGCGTCTTGGGCTTGTGCCACCACTGGCGCACCGCCTCGTAGGCCAGGTAGGGACAGACAGCGCTGGCCCCATAGCCAATCAAGCAGGCAAAGTGGTGGGTACTCCAGCATTGGGCGGTCTCCACCACCAGAGAAGCGCGTAGGCGCAGCCCCTCCTGGATGAGGTGATGGTGGACAGCCCCGACGGCCAGCAGGGGCGGGATCAAGGCTTGCTCAGCACTGAGACCGCGATCCGAAAGGATCAAGATCTCGGCCCCCTCCCGCACTGCCTGCGCCGCCTTTTGGCACAGGGCTCGCACCTGAGCGGCCAGCCCTTCTGGCCCAGCGGCCACCGGGTAGAGGATGGGCAGCGTCCGGCAAGAGAAAGGCGTCCGCTGCAGGGCAGCTAGCTCCGCCTCGTTGAGCACCGGGCTGCGTAGGTGCAGCAGGCGAGCATGCTCCGGACGGATCTCCAGCAGGTTGCCTTTGGATCCCAGGTACACCTCCAAAGACATCACCAAGCTTTCCCGCAGGGGATCGATGGCGGGGTTGGTGACCTGGGCAAAGCGCTGCTTGAAGTAGTCGTAAAGGGGGTGGGGCTGGGTGGAGAGCACCGCCAGCGGCGCGTCGTCCCCCATGCTGAAAACCGGCTCCTTGCCCGTAGCCGCCATCTCCTCGATGATCATCTCCACATCTTCCGAGGAGTAGCCGCAGGCAGTCTGAATCTGAAGGAGTCGCTCTTCAGTGAGCTGCGGGGCGCTCTCAAAGTCTTGGCCAGCGAGCTGAACGCGGTAAGCCCTCAACCACTCTCCATAGGGGTGCTGAGCTGCCACCTGGGTCTTGATCTCCCAGTTTTTGTAGAGCTGGCCACTTTGCAGATCCACCGTCAGCATCTGCCCTGGCCCCAGCCGCCCCTTTTCTAGGATCTCGGCTTCCGGCAGGGGAACCACCCCCGCTTCCGAAGCCACTACCAGCAACCCGTCGCGGCTAAGGGCGTAGCGGGCTGGGCGCAGGCCATTGCGATCTAGAGTGGCGCCAATGGTTTTGCCGTCGCAGAAGACCACCATCGCCG
>NZ_JANSIR010000082.1:6820-15893 GCF_047462155.1 Synechococcus sp. OH2 | reverse complement strand
TCCATCCCACGCTTCCTGCAGGCCAGCGAAAAACTCGTAGAAGTCCACCACTTCCGGGTGATCCTGCAGCTCTGGCTGGTGGCGGTAGGCTTCCGGGATCAGCACCATCATTGCCTGCTGGCTGGAGTAGCCGGAGGCAACCAAGAGCTCAAAGACCGCGTCCAGGCCTGCCGAGTCGCTGGTGCCGGGATCGATGACGGGTTTGAGCTCCTCGATGGCCTCGCCCCAGAGGGGATGGGCCAAAGAGGGCTCGCGGGCAGCCATCCAGTTGACATTGCCCAGGTAGGTGTTGATCTCGCCGTTGTGGCAGAGGTAGCGAAAGGGCTGGGCCAGCGACCAGCGGGGCAGCGTGTTGGTGCTGAAGCGGCGGTGGTAGGTGGCGTAGGCGGTGGCGTAGAGGGGGTTGTGCAGATCGCGGTAAAACTGGCCCAGCGCGGCTGACTGTACCATACCTTTGTAGACGATGAGCCGGCAGGAGAGAGAAGCAAAATAGATGGAGTAAAAGCCGAACCGGCTTTCCCCCTGCCGCCGCAGGCGCCGCCGCAAGAGGTAAAGCTGCCGCTCCAGCTCATCTCCCTCCAGCCTGGGATGGGTAAGAAGCATCTGCCAGATGGAGGGCAGGGTTTGCCGTGCCATTGGCCCCAGGCAGTCTGGATTGACCGGCACCCGGCGCCAGAGGGGCTGTCCCCACTCCGTGGTGGCCAGGTAGTCGTCGATGAGCTGGCGCACCGCCTGGCACTCGGTGGGATCCGGGGGCAAGAACACCATACCCACGGCACTGCGGCGGGGATCCCAAGCTCGGATCTCCTCCCTCTCTGCCTGCAGCAGCGCCCAGGGAATGGCCGTGGTAATGCCGGCTCCATCGCCGCTTTGGTTGTCGCCGCCACAGCCGCCGCGGTGCTCCATGCAAGTAAGGGCAGCGAGGGTTTTTTGCAACAGCTCGTGGCTGGCCCTCCCCTGGCGATCCACCAGGAACCCGACGCCGCAGGCATCCCGCTCTTGAAAGTGCCAGCTTTCCTGCAGGATAGGAACCGAGACCTGGGAGCGATGGGGGGTCATAGGAGGAAAAACGGCTGGGAATCGTTCACGTTGTTAGAGTTGGGAAACTAGCATATCGCAATTCCATCCAACCGGAAAAGAGGGCAGCCCCACGTCAGGCTGGATTTTGCTGGGGAAGCCATCGGAATCAGCGAAGAAAACCACGAAAGGCTCACTGTGAACAGGTGCCTCGAGTTTTTTTTCTGCTGGCTTCTTGCGTAGACTTTCGCCAACTGGAGAAAACCAGGTCGTATGCTCCAGCTTGCCCCACCTCTCCTTGCCGCAACCAGCAATTTAACTGTTATCTGAAGAAGTCGGAAAATGTATTTCGCAGCTCAGAGAGTTGCTCGTTAAAGCAGGTGAGCTGATCCCCCATGGCGTTCACCATCGTCAGGTCTGCCCGCCCGGTTGCGCCCTCGGATCCCAAAAGGGGAACGCTCATGCGGCTGGGATCCGCAGCATTCTGGGAGACGCGGATAACGGCTCGCTCGCGGTTAAACTGATAGGCTTCGGCCACGTAGCGGATGGGCTCGCTCAAGCTGGGATCCACCGGCAAGCTGGGGGCCGGCAAAAGATCCACCAGCTCGGTAAAGGTGCCGCTCCGCAGGCCCACCACGGCAGCAGCTCCCAACTGGTTACAGATGGCGATGAGCACCGGTTCTTGGGGGCTGGCGCTAACGTTGGCCAAGGTGACGGTGACGTTGGCCCGGCTGGGTGCCGGGGGATAAGTAACCTCAAAGATGCGGGCGGGAGCGTTGCCCAGCTCGTCGCGGGCGCGGAAGCGAAGTTGCCCCCTGTAGGGCAGGATGGAGGAGAAGTAGAGGCCAAAGCGGTCGCCGGGGCCCCGTCCGGGGATACTGGACTGGCCAGGGACGTAGGCGAGGACGGCGCGGCTTTGCCAGTTGTTGGGCGGCGCATAGGGCAGCAGCGGGCCACTGTCGAGGCTGGGAGGTTCTCTGGGAGGCGGATCCGGCTGGCCATCCCTGTTCAAGTCCAGGCCGTTGCCCAAAAAAGCCACCGAGCGTTGGAGAAGGATGGGGCGGTTTTGGTTATCGACCAGAGGAGGTCGCCCTTCCGCCAGCCCCGCATTTTCCACATAGACGTTGAAGGGGCGATTTAAGATCTGGTTGTCCCGCTGCCGCCGCACGTTGAACTGAAGGTAGGGCCCCACCCCGCCTGCTGTCGGGGATCCCCCTGTAATTTCAAAGTCGTCAGCTCGCAAAAAGGCATTTTCCAGCGGGCTAAGCGGAGTTGTCGCCTCGCCGCAGCCGACCAGGCCAAGGGCAAAGGTTACCAAAGTTACAAGGGTTGCCACAGAGCCCCCTTTGGGGAAAGCTGGCAAGGGGGGCCGGCAGGCAAGCTTTGGCTTCAGCATTCCTCTCCTCTCCACAACCGTTGGCGACGGTTTAGCCCAACCGAACTCAATGGCAAGATGGGCAGGGATCCGCCCGCGCCTAACCCAATGGCCTGAACCACTATATCCTGAGCCTCGATCTGGATCCCACCATCCCTATGGAGTTGGGAGCCATGGGATCGGCGATAGGGAGGGAGGAATTGAGGGAATCGCTACTCCTTTCTCCTGAGCCGGCTTGATAGCCTAGAGGGAGCGAAAGGTGGATGCCCATGTCAGATACCCCTGCGGTCTTGGTTCAACAACTCCAGAAGCGCTACGGATCCACCGTGGCGGTGGCGGATGTCTCCTTCCAAGTAGAGCCCGGCCAGATCTACGGCCTTCTGGGCCCCAATGGCGCCGGCAAAACCACCACTCTGCACTGCCTGTGCACCCTGCTGCGCCCTGATGCAGGCCGGATCGAGGTGTGCGGGATCCCGGTCAATGAAAATCCCAAGGCGGTACGCGAAAAGCTGGGCTTTGTTGCCCAGGAGGTGGCCTTGGATAAGGTGCTGACGGGGCGAGAATTGTTGCAGTTGCAGGCGGATCTCTACCACCTGCCGCGGCCTCTGGCCCAAGAGCGGATCGCTGCTGTCCTGGAATTGCTGGGGCTGGCCGACCGCGCCGACCAACGCATCGGCACCTACTCCGGCGGCTTGCGCAAACGCCTAGATCTGGCGGCAGGACTGCTCCACCAGCCCCAGGTGTTGGTTTTGGACGAGCCCACAGTGGGCCTAGACATTCCCAGCCGGCAGGCCATCTGGGACTTTCTGCGCCAGCTTAAAAACACCGGCGTGACGGTGGTGCTCAGCAGCCATTACCTGGAGGAGATCGACCTGTTGGCCGACCGGGTGGCCATCATCGACCGCGGCAAGGTGATTGCCGAAGGCACCCCAGAAGAGCTAAAGGCCTGCGTCGGCGGCGAGCGCATCACCCTCAAGCTGCAGGAGTTTGCGCCGCCAGAACTGGCCCAGCGGGGAGCCGAACTGCTGGCATCCCTGCCCTTTGTCCAAAAAGTGGTGATCAACAGCGCCCAGGGCAACGCCCTCAACTTGGTGGTGCGGCGCAATGGGGAGGATCCCCTCAGCCAGATCCGCGCCCAGCTCGAGGCCCACGGTCTGGAGATCTTCAGCAGCACCCAATCTCGCCCCAGCTTGGATGACGTGTATTTGGCAGCAACCGGGCAAACGCTCCTGGATGCGGAGCTGGCCGCTGCCGAGTCCAACTTAGGCAAAAAGAAAAAGTAACTTCATCACCTCCCTATTAAACCCTGGTGATCCCTGTGCAAGCGCATATCGAGATACTAGTTGGCTGCTCGATTGGACACTGCATTGATTGATTGCAACCCTACAGGAGTTTTGGTATGACCTCTACCGCTTCCCCAGTTCCATCCAACCCAATTCCTTTATTTACAGCCGACTTTTGGCAGGAGACTTTTGCCCTTACCCGCCGCTTGTTTATCCAACTGCAGCGTCGCCCCACAACCCTGCTGGTCGGCATCATCCAGCCGCTGCTTTGGTTGATTTTGTTCGGGGCCTTGTTCCAGAATGCTCCTGCCGGCATTTTCGGGGCCGGACAAAACTACACCCAGTTTTTGGGGGCAGGCGTGATCGTGTTTACGGCCTTTGGCGGGGCCTTGAATGCCGGCGTGCCGGTGATTTTCGACCGGGAATTTGGATTTTTAAACCGATTGCTGGTGGCTCCCCTCACCTCTCGCTTTTCCATCGTGCTGGCCTCTAGCCTGTTCATTATCAGCTTGGCGCTGCTGCAGACGGCGGTGATTGTGGGGGCAGACTATGCCCTCGGAGGCGGGATCCCGGACGGGCGGGGCTTGGCGGTGGTGGCCCTGATTGTGGGCCTGTTGGTCTTGGGCTTTACAGCCCTGAGCTTAGGCCTGGCCTTTGCCATGCCGGGGCACCAGCAGTTGCTGGCTTTTATCTTCTTGGTCAATTTACCCCTGATTTTCTCCAGCACCGCTTTGGCTCCCCTCAGCTTTATGCCCACCTGGCTGCGCTGGGTGGCCAGCCTCAACCCACTCACCTTTGCCATCGAGCCCATCCGCCACGTCTATCGCAGCAGCACCTGGAGTTTTGCCGATGTGGTGCTGCAGGCCCCCTGGGGCGATCTCACTCTGGCGGGATCCCTGAGCCTCTTGACGGGGTTTGTGGTGGTGTCGGTTCTGGTGGTACAGGGGGTGCTGCGCAAGAGTTTGGCCTGAGCACTTTGCCCAGGCTGCGCCCCTCAAAGCCACTGGCGGGAGACGGACTTCTCCAGCTCCGCCTGCGCTTGCTGCACCAGGGCTAGAGGGCTGTCCTTTGCTGGCGAGAGATGTAGAGGAGGGGTGAGGCTGCGGGCCTGCAGAGCCATGTGGAGCTGGAGTTCGGTTACATAGTCGCGCAGGACAAAGCCAGCGGCAGAAGAGGAGCGAGCTGTAGCGGAAGCGTAAGACGCAGACATCACGGCAAGAGATCCCTCGAAAATTGCCACCGTTGCCCTGCTACGCTATCACGCCCGCCCCCCCGTGAGGGAGTTCCAGAATGTTAGCTTTGATTAAGCTTTGCAAAGGATTTTTGCCATGGCCGTTCTTGAAGATTGGCAGCGCTCCAAGTTGGATCCCAGTGACGATGCCCTCTTTTACAGCCATCCCCGCTTTGTAACCCACGTAGATGCCGGCTTTATCGGCCAGCTCACCGATCTGTACCGTGAGCATTTGCGGCCCCAGACCCGCATTCTCGATCTAATGAGCAGTTGGGTTTCCCACCTGCCGCCGGAGATAGACTTTGCCCATGTGGAAGGGCATGGGATGAATGCTGAGGAACTGGCAGCCAATCCCCGCCTTAACCATTTCTTCGTCCAGAACCTCAACCAAAACCCGCTCCTGCCTTTGCCGGACTGCACTTTTGATGCGGTGCTGAACGCAGTTTCAGTGCAGTACCTGCAGCAGCCGGAAGAGGTGTTTGCCGAGGTATATCGCATCCTCAGGCCCCAGGGCCTTTTCATTGTCAGCTTCTCCAACCGCATGTTTTTCCAGAAGGCAATCCAGGCCTGGCGGGATAGCTCGGAAGCAGAGCGGGTGGAGCTGGTCAAGCGCTATTTTAAGTCGGTGCCGGGGTTCGAGATCGTCGAGGTGATCCAGCGGCCTGCTCCCCTGGGTTGGCTTGCCTTTTTGGCCGGTGGGGATCCCTTCTACGCCGTGGTTGGGCGGCGAACCGAGGCATGAGGCCATCCATCTCGCGTGTGGCGCCCTTAGATTTCTGGACTCCAACCTGCATGCGGCTGCAGTTCCCCGGCCCTGGGAGGCAGGTTGCTCCCTACCGAACAGCGGGGGTGAAGGGATCCCTGGGGCCAACCTCAGAAGGGGGCGGCAAAGGGATCTGCAGCTCCACCACTGTGCCGCTACCCAAGCGGCGGTTGCGCCAGGTGATGGTTGCCCCAATTAACTCGGCTCGGTAGCGCATGTTGAGCAATCCATGGCCGTGGCCAGGTTCCTGATCCACCCCACCGTTGAACTCCGGCATGCCCCGGCCATCGTCGATGATCTTCAGCTCCAGGTGAGTGTAGGGGGCTTTGGGATTGACAGAAGGCTCCTCTGCTCCGCTACCGGCTTGGATCTTGGGCTGAATAGTGATGTCGATGCGCCGTGCCCCTGCGTGTTTGACGATGTTGTTCAGCGCCTCCTGTACGATCCGAAAGATGTTGCTTTGGCAGGCGGGGCTGAGACGGGAGAGCAGGTCATCAGCGCGGTTGTCGAAGCGGGTGAGAAGCGGGTGAGGAGAACGCTGGGCCGCCCGTTCTAGAAGGCTGCGCAGAGCCGGGCCCAGGTTAAAAGCCCGCATGGCCAGCGGCTGCAGATCCTCGACGATCCCCCGCAACTCAGCCATGGTCTCCTGCAGTTGGACGCTCATGGCGCGTAGCTGAGCCTGACCGACAGGGCTGAGGGTCGGATTGCTGGCGAGCTCCTGAATCTGACGAGACAGAGCTCCCAGATCCGCCAGGGTCTGATCGTGCAGATCGGCGGCCAGGCGACGACTTTCCGCCTCTCGCCCCTCGGTCAGTCCTTGCAAGGCTGCTGCCGTTGCCTCTTGACGGCGAACCTGCTCGTAGAAGGAGGCCCGCTGTAGCGCCACTGCCGCAATGTCCGCCAGCGCTTCCACCAAGTCCCTATCTGCAGGGGAAAATCCGGCGGCTTCGGGGGCAGTATCGGCAGCGGGAGGCTTCCGGCCTACCGTCGCCAGGGGCGGAATGGAGGCGCAGAGCACACCCGCGATCTGGTTGGCATCGGTAACTAGGGGTACACACAGTAGGGAGCGGATACCCTTCTGCAACAGCGTCTGGCGGGTGGGAGGAGGCAGCGGAAAGGTTTGAACATCGGGGATCAGCAGCGTGTCCAGATGGGTGTAGCAATTTACCCCGATGAGCTGGCTCAGCTCAGGGGGCAACGTCTGCCCCACCTGGCAGGGGATCCCCGGCTGACGGCGGTATTCCTGAAGAATGGCGAGGGGTTCTGAGGGTGGAGCGGCTGCAAGCTGTTGAGCGCTCGGCCCATAGCCGCTCCGCGGCGCCACCAAAGTACAGTGATCGACCTGCAAAGCTTCCGCCATGCCCTCCAGAGCAATCTCTACCACTTGGTGGGGATCATAGGTGCCGCTGAGGCGCTGGGCAACCTGGCGCAACAGGCTTTCCCGCTGGGCCGAGATGCGGGTTTGCTCGTAAAGTTGCGCTTGTTTGAGGGCGATCCCTGCCTGCTCAGCCACGGCTTCCGCCAACTCCAGATCCTCCGGCTGCCAGGGGGAAGGAGCCAGGGATCCGCCGCGAGGGTAGCGCAGCAGAGCAATCCCCCCCAACACTTCCTGTTGTCGCTGCGGATGGTCAGAGGCAAACAAAGGCACCCACAACAACCCGCTTCCCTGCCGCTGCGGCTTCAGGTTGTCCCAAGACTGGAGGTTCTGCGGCTCCGGCACCACCACCGGCTCCTTCAAGGTGGTCAACAGGCTGGCTGCCAAGCGCAACTTGGCCTGAACCGTTTCCGACAATTCCAGCGGGATCCCCGGCTCCGCCCAGGGCTGCTGGAGGGATCCCGTCAGCGGGGCATCCAGCAGGGGCTCCGTCCCGCTTACGCGCACGGCAGGGGTGAGCTCCGGTGCATAGATGCCCACAGGATGCAGCAGCTCCTGTTCCGGCTGCCAAAGGGCCAAGATACACACATCCGCCTGAAAAGCTGCACCAATCTGCTGGGTAATCGCGTGGAAGAGAGTGGTGGGCTCCAGGCTGGAGCGAATTGCCGCTGTGATCGAGTGCAACAGCGCCAGCCGTTCCGCCTGCCGATGGGCCCGCTCAAACAGGCTGGAACGAGTTAGGGCAATCGCCAGTTGGTAGGCCACCGAGCGCAACAGGTCAATCTCCTCCGGCTGCCAGGGGTGCGGTGTAGTTAGGTATACCCCCAGCAGCCCGATCATCCCCCCTGGCGCAGCAGCCAGGTCGGATCGGCCCGTCTGCGGATCCCTGCCGCCGGCCTCCCCCAGCCCTGCTCCCGCTGAGCCCACCGATTGCAACGGGATCAGCACCGCCGAGCGAGCCTGTAGCGCATGGAAAGCGGCCAGCCCTTGCGGCGGCAACAGATGTTCCTGATCCGGCAGCAAAGGCAGGGCTATTTGCACCACCTGTCCCTCCTGTAACCGCTCGCACAGCGAGCCAAAATCTTGGGTTCGGTAAACCTGCCCCAGTGACGGGGCCAGCCCAGGGCTTAGGGCCTCGTGGGTAACCTGAACCGTCTCCTGAGCCGGGTTGATACTGTAAAAACAGCAGCGGCTCAGCCCCTTCACCCCTTTCGATAGAAAAGCGTGCTGCAGCTCCCCAAGCGCAGTGCTGACGATTTGATCCCACTGCAGAAAGCGGTGAACGGTGCTGGTGATGCGGTTGAGCAACGCCTCCCGCACCGCCTGTCGGCGGCTGCGCTCCAGCAGCTTGGCATTGATAATGGCGCTGGCCGTATAGGAACAAAGGAACTTCACTACTTCTATAAAGCTGGCCTCCAAGGGTGTCCAGCTCAGCAGAGCCAAAGCGCCCAGCCGCTCCTCCCCCCGGTTAATCGGGTAGGCGACAAAGCCCCGCAGGCCATTGGCCTTCACCCATTCCGGGGCAGGCATCCAGACCTCTTGATCCGGGTTGTTGCTCAAGAGGGGCAATCCTTGCTGAACCACACGCCCCATAGGGCTGTCATCCGGGTAGATTCGCTCAATTTGGGCGTGAGCAGGGCTGAGCAGGCCAGCATGGGCCACCGATCGAAAGCAACCCTCTTGCAGGTCGAAAAACCAGAGGCGAGCGGAGGCCACGCCCAGGCGGCTCACCATCTGCTGCACTAGGGTTTGAGCCAACTTGAGCAGGCCCTGCTCCCACACCTCCGGCTCTACTGCTTCTGAAGACTCTTGCGAAGAGAGCAGCACCAGTTCCTGAACAATTTGGTTGGCAGCCTGAAGCTGGATCAACAAAGTCGAATCCGGATCGACACAGCCGGGTAGCTTGGTAGCCCCGTACTCAGCGCTCCGCGCCGCTAGCACGAGGAGTACGGTGCGGAAAAGCCCGTTCGCGTTAGCGGGACGTAGTCCTTGAGCAACTTGAGTCGCTCGCCAATGTTATAGCTCTATC
>NZ_JANSIR010000082.1:3022-6810 GCF_047462155.1 Synechococcus sp. OH2 | reverse complement strand
TGCTGTCAGTCAACAAGTAAGCGGAACCTTGAGACTGGGTTCCAAGGAGCCGTCTAGGGGCGTCTCGACAGCGCCTTTGCGAGTCTGTCTGTGGACTGCGCAAGAGTTCCCCGACTAAAGTCGGGGGAGTGTCAAAAGCCTGCAAAGGCATAGCAGCAAGCAATAGAAAAAAAGTAGACTCCAACAGCCTGAGGTCAGGCAACCAATCGCTGCACCGCCTCCAGCCGCCCCAAAGCCCAACCCCGCCGCTGCAGCAGCGCAAAAGAGGCCATCAAATCCGGCCCCTGCAGCTCCCCTGTCAGGGCGGCCCGCAAGCTCTTTAGCAGCAGGCCCTTTTTCATCCCCTGGCTTTTGGCCACCTCTTCCACCAGCAGTTTTAAGCTGTCCGCAGAAACTGGCTGGGGCAGCTCAGCAGCAGCCAACGTGGCAGCCATGGCAGCCATCGCTTCTGCCACCCCCGGCAGGCGCAACTGTTCCAGAGCTGGCAACGAGTAGCTAAGGGGCTCTTGAAACAAAAAACGGCTGAGGGGAGGAGCCTCCGTCAGGCGGTCGATGCCCTCGGCGATTAGGCGGGCCACATCTTCCAGCCAAGTGGGATCCGGCACCGCTCCCAGGTCAAACCCCGCCGCCTGCCAAAAGGGGGTAAGTCGCTCCACCAATTCTGCCGGGGAGAGCTGCTTGATGTACTGGCTGTTGATCCAGTTGAGCTTGTCCCAATCAAAACGAGCGGCAGCCCGGTTGACCCGGTCGAAGTCAAACATCGTAGCTGCCTTTTCCAACGAGAAAATCTCTTCCCCATCGGGGGGGGACCAACTCAACAAAGCCAGGTAATTGTTGAGGGCTTCCGGCAAGAAGCCCATCTGCTGAAACTCGGTTACCGAGGTTGCCCCATCCCGCTTGGAGAGCTTCTTCCCTTCTGGATTCAGGATCAGGGGAGAATGGGCAAATTGCGGCGGCTCGTGGCCCAGGGCGCGGTAGAGCAAGATCTGCTTGGGGGTGTTGCCGATGTGGTCTTCGCCACGGATGACGTGGGTGATGCCCATGTCGATGTCGTCGACCACCACTGCCAAGTTGTAGAGAGGGTAGCCATCCGCCCGGGCGATCACCATGTCCCCCCCCAAATCTTGGGTGTTCCAGGTGATGGGGCCGCGGATGAGATCCACCCACGACACCTCCATCGGCTCCTCGATCTTGAAGCGGATCACCGGCTGCCGCCCCTCGGCCTCGTAGGCCCGTCGCTGTTCCTCGGTGAGAAAACGGTGGCGGTTGTCGTAGCGGGGGGCTTTGCCGGCGGCCTTCTGGGCGGCGCGCATTGCTTCCAGCTCCGCCTCGCTGACATAGCAGCGGTAGGCCAGCCCCTGGTCCAAAAGCTGCTGCACCACCGCTTGGTAGCGCGCAATGCGGTTGGATTGGTAGATGGGCCCCTCATCCCAATCCAGTCCCAGCCAGGCTAGCCCTGCCAAGATGTTGCGGGTGTAGCGGGGGGAAGAGCGCTCGCGGTCGGTGTCTTCAATGCGCAAAATGAACTGGCCACCGTGGCGGCGAGCATAGAGCCAGTTAAACACTGCCGTCCGGGCGGTGCCAATGTGCAAATTTCCGGTTGGGCTGGGGGCAAGGCGAACGCGAACACTCACAGGCTTATGGATCCCAAGCAGAGCATCTTGATCCTAGTCGGCAAGGGGATCCCTTGTCATGTTGGGGGCTGCAACCGTTGCCAACCGAGGTCTTTCGGGTAGAATCCGCCTTAGCTGCCGGTCAAGAGGTAGGCTCCTTGGGGGTCAAGGTTGGTGGGCAACGCCCAGATTCTGCTTTCTCCGGTGTTGAGGAACAAACCACTGTAGCGTAGGAGGAACTACAGCACATGCGTCTAACCCTGGCAATTGTTCTGGGCTGTCTAGCCGGCGGGATCCCGGTTGGATCGGCTTTTGCCCAAATCACCTATCCCTCCTATCCGGTGGGGGAAGCCCTAGATCAAATCTTGCTGGATACGGGCAAGGAGGCCGACCCAGTCATTTTCCCTGAGGAAGTGGTGCGCTCCCAGGCCCGGCGAACCACTGCCTTCTTCACCACTTTGCTGAACCAGCGCACCAACATCCCCCCCTTGCGCTCGCTGGATTTGCCCAGCCCTTATCAAGCTTCGGTTCGCACCCAGGCTGGCTATTACCGCGTGACTCAGACAGAGCCTGTTTTGGACTCTGAACTCCTCCGCTAGGCAAGGCAGATGCCCAGCCTGCATTGTGTAGAACCTCTACAAATTCGCGTTTTCGGCCAGGGGGCGTCGGGCCGAGAGGCTAAGATCGGCTTGTAGCGTGTTCAGGCTACCTATGTCTGCCCGATCCAAAGTAGAGGCCCTCCCCAAGGGCAGGGATCCCCGCCAATTCACTGCAGCTGATGTGGCGGCCATTGCAGAGCGGCTGGAGCGCAACGAGTACCCTAACGTCTTCGACTGCCTGGAAGATTGGCACACGCTGCAGGCTATTGCTTTTTACTCTCCGGAGCTGGTGGCTCCCTACGCCCACTTGTTGGAGTGGGAAGTGGATGAGGACTAGATTTGCTCAGAAAGAATCCCCCCTCCTCAAGTAGAAGGGGGAGAGGAACTTCCATCTAACCCTTGTCTGCGAATAAGATAGCGCACTTCTTCGAGGAGAACGTTAAACCTCTGGTCATTCTCGATCTGACGCTGGTTGATGGCCTGGATGGCGCGTTCGTGCTCTTGTTGCAATGCAGTAAGAGTGATGAGAGCTTGAGTTACTTCCTCAGCCCATTCAGCCAAGTGTGCTAAATCTGAGCGGGTCTCGCGGACAACTTCCTGTAAGTCTCTCAAACCTTGCGCCTGGGCCATATTTTGCTCGTGGCTTTCTCGGATGGCCTGGCGCAACTGCTCGATTTCCCGACTGCGAGCAGCGTTTTGCTCGCTCAGCTCGGCGTGGCTTTCTCGGATGGCCTGGCGTAGCTCTTGGATCTCGCGGCTGTTGGCCGCAATCTGCTCGGCTGCCTGAGCTAGGAGTTGTTCTGCTCGATCTAAGCGGTCTTGGCTGTTCATTCTGAAACCCTCGGATACCCACTGGGGGAACTACAGACCCATCCCTGCCAATGTGTCGATCACTTGCTCCAGGATCAGGGTGAGGTTGGGGTGGGAGGTTTCAAACAGGGCCAGCGCTTCCCCAATGCGAGCTTTCCGCCCTTGGTTTCGTGAGCTCTCGGTTGGGGATCCCAGCTCGGCCAGCACCGCCTCTACCTCCTGGCGAATGGTGGCGATGTGCTGCCGCTGCTTTTCATCCAAGCCAGGGGTTTTTTGCAGCTCAACATCCAGGTCGTGCAGCAGTTGTCGCAATTTCGATGCAGCCATTCTCAAAAAGACCTTATCAATTCACTCAATCAATAAATCGAGTTTTGACCACGCTGACTCGATCATAACAGGAGCGGAGATCGCTCTTTTGGAAGCGGCTAAGGCGGCAAAGGTTAACTTTTGCAGCCGGGGATCCCAGCCTTGGAGCAACTCCCATACGATGGGCAATAGCCTTGCTGTCTATCTCTATGTCTGAGCTGGCATTGGCCCTGCTGGGGGCAGTGGTTGCCGTTGCCCTGTTCCTGGGAATTTTTGTCTGGGAACAAAGACGCAGCCAGGAGCTGCTGCAGCGGTGGGCGGCAAAGCATGGCTACTCCATTCTGAGCCAGGAGGCGCGGTATTGGCGGCTGGGGCCTTTTTCCGGCAGCACTTCCAAGTATCAACGCGTGTTTTATGTGCGGATACGCAATCCGGGGGGGCAAGAACGCAGCGGCTGGGT
>NZ_JANSIR010000082.1:0-2862 GCF_047462155.1 Synechococcus sp. OH2 | reverse complement strand
GTTGAACGACTGAAGGGGGAAGCAATGGACAGGCTCAAGGGGTGGAAAAGGCTGAAGGGGGTGGCCTGGCTGGGCGTGGTACTGGCGCTGGCACTGTTGGGTTGGAACGCAATCGCTGGAGGCGGGGCAATGGCCAGTCCCGGTGAGGGATCCCGAACCTTGACGGTAACCGGCCAGGGATCTGTTGCGGTGGAAACCTCCATTGCCGTAATCCGGCTGGGGGTGGTGCTCCAAGGGGAGACAGCCCAAGCGGTACAGCAGCAGGTGGCCGAGCGCTCGGAGCGGCTGGTGAACCGCCTCAAAGAGCTGCAGGTGAGCGCCCTGCAGACCACCGGCATTTCTCTCTATCCCCAATACGACTACCAGCAGAGCCCACCCCGCCTGACCGGGGTACAGGGGCAAAACAGCCTGCAATTTGAAGTACCCATAGCCCGAGCCGGACAGGTGCTGGATGAAGCCGTGGCCGCCGGAGCCACCCAGGTGGAATCGGTCAGCTTCCGAGCGGATGAGGCCACCTTGCTGCAGGCGCGCAGCCGTGCCCTGACCCAGGCCGTGGAAGATGCCCAACGTCAAGCCAGCGATGTGTTGAGGGCCTTGAACCTGAGCATTCGTTCTGTGGAGGGCATCCAAATTCACAGCGAGGGCTCCATCGCGCCGCCAGTTCCTCTAGCAGGCATGGGTGGAGCGGAGTATGCTCGCCTACAGGCAGCCTCCACACCGGTGGAAGGAGGACAACAAGCCGTGCGCGCCCAAGTCACGCTCGAGATTCGTTTCTAGGTTCCTGGGGTGGCCATGAAGTCACGGCGAACCCTGCCTTCCCTCTCCCTGGGGCAGAGGAGGATTCCCCCTGGGGGCGTGAGGAGCAGTAGCGGGGAACGCCCAGAAGCATCTTCCTCGCGTTTAGAATGACTGCGAAACTTCAAAAATCTCAAAAAAATAACCCGGCAAAGTTAGGTAGTGGCTGCCAATCCCTACGTCTAGAATAACGATGGAAAACACGGGAAAGTTTGCTTTCCCGGATTTCCTTGTCATCTGGCTTTGGCTTACCCGTGGATCCCAATTTGGAGAACGCTGCTGCCACTGGTACGTCTGAAGGCCCTCAGGCGGGCTTGGGCGCTAGCAAAGGCGGAGCCAGCAGCTTGCGGGCCCATGTGCTGATCGTGGATGACAGTTACATGGTGGCAGAGATGTTGTCCAACTTTTTGGGTAAGCAGGGCTGTAGTATTTCTTATGCTTTGGATGGCTTGTCTGCCCTGGAGCAAATCCGCCGCCGGATCCCAGATCTCATCATCGCCGACTGGGTCATGCCCAATCTAAATGGCCTGGATCTATGCCGGCAGCTACGGCAATCACCCGAATATGCTTGGGTGTACTACATCCTCATGACCGCCCGCGAGGGCAACGACAGCATGGAGCGGGCGTTAGAAGCCGGAGCCGATGAGTTCCTCTCCAAGCCCTTTCAGGCGGCAGAGCTGCTGACGCGGGTGCGGGCAGGGCTGCGCATTGTGGAGAGCCGCCGCCAGCAATATCTGCTCCAGACTGGACAAAAACAAGTCTCATCTCCTTCTGGCTCGGTTGCTTTGGGCAATCGGCAGGATTTGGTTACTCGCTTGCCGTTGCGGGTGGCCCAAGCCCGTGCCCAATCAGATCCCCTCAGTTTGTTTGTGCTGCGCTTGGCCAACCTCAGTGCGCTGGGGCAAGGCCTAGAGGCCGGCGGTCGGGCTGCTCTTCTCAAGCTGTTTACGGATCGCTTGGCCCACAACTTGCGAGAGGGGGATGACCTCTTTTGCTACGACGAGGGGCAGTTTATTGTGGTGCTGCCGGGGAGCACTCTGGCTGCTGCCCAGATTGCCGCCGAGCGCTGCTGCCAGCGGTTGATCCAGGATCCCTTTGTGGTGAATGGGCGAGCGCTGCCGGTGCAGCTTCAATTTGGGGCGGCCACCCTCACAGATAAGGACGATCCCAAGGGGGTGGCCCTGGTGCGACGGGCTGCCCAAGCCCTGCGAGACAGCAAAAATGTCCACACTTCGGTGGTGACTGCACCCCATCCCATCCCGGTTTCCGATTGCAGTAGCGGGACGGCGTCCTCAGAGCTGCTGAAGCGTTTGCAACATCTAGAAAAAGAGAATGCCGAGCTACGCCAAGAGCTGGAAACTCGCCTCAGGCAGCTCGAGGAGTTGCGGCAACACAACCAGGATCTCAGCCAAGGGGTGCGTGAGCCTAGGGCTGAGCGGTTTGAAGCTGGATCCCGCTCTCAGCAGCCCTTGGGGATCCGCCGGCGGAAACCGCGGCGGCGTCTGAAGCGTCAACTGGGCCGCGGAGGATGGCGACTGCGCCGGTAAGTCCAATCCCCAGAACCCGGCGGTGGGCTGGCCGCAGCAGAATAGGCAGGTGGGAGGTGGGAAGAACAGCCATGTTCAATTCTAGTCGGAGCCAATCCGCCATCTGGAAGCCAGCAAGAAGGTGGTTTCTCAACAACATCGAGCTGATCCTGACGGCGGTGGGGATAGGCGTAATCCTACTCAGCGGCTGGGTGGCCAGCCGCAGCGCTCTTTCCGTGGCGACGGCAACGGCGATCAGCGCCACCGTGGTGGGAGTTATCCACGGCATTCTGTTCTGGCTGTTACGGCGGCGGCAACGCCGGGTGCGGCAGGAGGCGATCGGGCAAATTCGGGAAATGCTGGAGGATCTGGGCAAAAACCGGTTGCAAACCATCAAGATGAGCCTGTACCTGGTGCAGGTGCGCCAGCCAGATCAAGAAGAGCGCACCCGCCAAAGCTTTGACCGCGTCTACCAGATCCTGGGCGAGATGAGCAGTTTAACGTAAGGTGCGGAATTCCCCACCGTCTATACGGTGGGGAG
>NZ_JANSIR010000081.1:51975-80728 GCF_047462155.1 Synechococcus sp. OH2 | reverse complement strand
AACTAGCTGACTAGACTGCTTTTCACCCCCTGGTCTTCACCAGGGGGTTTTCTTCCTGCTTGAGGGCCGGGGCTTGGCTCTTTCCCACACAGATGGGCATACTGGGGAAAGCCCACCTGGCCTTGGCGGTTGATGCTGGGCGGTTTGCTGCTTTAAAGAGAAAACTTATTTTCCCAGCCATTCGAAAAATCGAATATTTGAGAAGAGGAAAAGCTGAGGCGATGCACTTTTTTTGCCATCCTGCTCTTCCCAAATTCTTCTCTCAACTGGAATCCAATACCGACCTATTTTTTGATAACGATCTTCATAGATCATCTTTGCTTGAGTTTTTTCTTCGGTTCCTGGGCTACCATACTCAGCAGTGTAGTGAGTGGGTAGGTAGCCCTCACCTGTATCGTAAAACTCTTGAACTGAGACTGTAATTGTCCGATTGGCAAGATGGCGATGCACCCTTTGAATGTGCTTGTCCTGAACCCAGTACCTATCGGTAGAAGATAAGCCCGAAACAAGAACTTCAGTGATGTCTGAATTTTGTGGCTCTCCATAGACAAAGGTGTGGCCACCGTGTTCTTCGTCGAAGGAATGACGAACGCGATGCACCATGATTTCCCACATCTGTTCCCTTATTTTCTGGCGGATCTCCTCGTCCTCGACGCCGGCAATATCAATCTTCATGTTGCGGTCAATACTCACAACTCCTGAGAAGGAGAGGCTGCTGTCACCTTCTTTGGGAAAGTAGGCTATCTCAGCTTGGTAGCCAGGAAAGTCCTTATCCCAGGTGTAGCGATTCTCAAAGGCCTCTCTAAACAGCTCTTTGGCCGGAGCCTGCTGTGCTGCCATAATCTCCCCCTTAATGAGAAATTTTATTATTTAAATCCTAGTAGAGGCCGGTGACTGGGGTTGGGATTTTAAGGTTTCCTTTAACTGTCCACCCACTCAGCTCTCTTTTTCTCGGAGCTCTTGGCGGTTGCCAACGGGTAGGGGGGCAGAGCAGCAATCCTTCACTTTGCCTGAGAGGGCCCTTGAAGTTAATGAAAATTATTAGCAAGGCGCTGTCCACCGGCAACAGAGAGAGAGCTAAGCTAAAGCTCGACGCTGTTGGCCTTTCGGCGACAGGCTGGCAGGAAGAGGGTCTGCTTTCTCAACTCACTCCATGTCCAAAATCCAGCCCCTGAACCCAGAGCGGATCGCCCAGATGGCCGCGGGAGAGGTGATTGACTCGCTGGAGGCGGCCCTACGGGAGTTGCTGGAAAATGCCCTCGATGCTCAGGCCACCCGCATTCAGGTAGAGATTTGGCCCAGTCGCTGGCAGGTGCGGGTGGCCGATAATGGGCAAGGGATCCCAGGTTCGGAGTTGGAGCAGGTGGCTCGCCGCCACACCACCAGCAAGTTAGATGGGCGTAGCCTGGGGTTTCGGGGCGAAGCCCTGCACAGCCTGGCCCGCCTGGGATCCCTGACGATTCAGACCCGCCATGCTGCGGATGCCCACGGCTGGCTGGCCGCCTACGACCGCCAAGGGGAGCTGACCCACAGGCAACCAGCAGCCATGGCCTTGGGAACGGTGGTCACGGTGGCGGATTTGTTTGCCGATTGGCCCTTGCGCCGCCGCTCCCTGCCCCAGACTCGCCCGCTCTTGACACTGGTGCAGAATGCAGCCTTGGCCCATCCTTGGGTGAGTTGGCAGGTGCGCCAGGAGGGGCAACTGTTGCTCAGCCTGTGGCCGGGCCAGTCTTTGCAAGATCTGCTGCTACAAGTGTTACCGCAGGTGGATCCCTCGGATCTGCGCTACCGACGGATCCGAGAGGGGGACAGCGATTGGGAAATGGTGCTGGGCTTGCCGGATCGCCGGCATCGCCCCCGCCCCGATTGGATCCGCGTGGCCGTCAACGGGCGCTTTGTGCAGATGCCGGAGTGGCAACGGCTAATCCAGTCAGTCTTTCAGCACGCCTTGCCCCGCCACCGCTACCCGCTGGTGGTGGTGCACCTGCGCTTGCCGCCAGAGCAGGTGGACTGGAATCGCCATCCTGCCAAGAGCGAGCTCTATCTCCAGGATCCGGAGATCCGACAGGAGCAATTGCGCCAGCACTTGCACGCTCTTCTCCAATCGGGATCTGGCCAAGCCAGCCGCCGCTCGGTGCATCTCATCCGGGCCAGCGAGGCCAAGTCGGTTTATGAGGCCAGCCGGCAGCCCCATCTTCCCTTCAACCCAGCTCCTGCTGCTCCCGCTTGCTCGGCTCCCTCCCTGCCCTCTCTTAGGGCCCTGGCCCAACTGCACCGAATCTACATCCTGGCGGAGCACCCTCAGGGGCTATGGCTGGTGGAACAGCACCTGGCCCACGAGCGGGTGCGCTACGAGTACATCCAACGCCATTGGCAGCCGGTGGAGCTGGAGACGCCGGTCATGCTGGAGGGACTATCCCCCCAAGCCGTGGAGCAGTTGGAGCAATTAGGGCTGGAGCCGGAACCCTTTGGCCCCAACACCTATCTGGTGCGCCGCCTGCCTCTGGCCCTGTGGTCGGAAGATCCCAAGGAGATTCAGGGATCCCTCCTGGAGCTGAGCCGCTGTGCTGACCTCGAATCAGCTCAAGTGGCGGTGGCCTGTCGTGGCGCCCTGCGCAATGGGATCCCCCTTACCCTGGAGCAGATGCAACAGTTGCTGGAGGCCTGGCAGCGCACCGCCAATCCCCACACTTGTCCCCATGGCCGGCCAGTGTATCTGGCTCTGGCCGAAAAAGATCTGGCCCGCTACTTTCGTCGCCGCTGGGGGATCTGCGACCGGCCTATTTCCAACTCCAAGATGGGATCTATTTGGGAGCTGGAGCCACTGGGGGATAGGTTTGCTGCCCAAGTGCGGCGCTCAGCCGGCTCTTCTGCCTCGGATCCCACGGACGAGGCCAACGCTGCCCCACTATAATCGGGGGTGTCCATCTGCTGGAACGCTCTAGAACCCCATGGCCTTCTACCTCAAACTCAGAACCCAAGAAGAGACCTGGCTGCAGCGCCATGCTCGTCCCATCTTGGCAACCTTGGCCAGCTTGGGATCCCTGTTGACGGCCTACCTCACCTACACCAAGCTGACCGATCAGCCTGCCGCTTTCTGCACGGGGGATGGGGGGTGTGACCTGGTGCTCTCCAGCCGTTGGGCAGAGTTTTTGGGGATCCCGACGGCAACAGTTGGCCTGCTGGGGTTTTTGGGGGTCTTGGCGCTGGCGGTGCTGCCGGATGGGATCCCGCTGGTGAAGCGGTGGCGCTGGCCGGCCCTGTTTGGTCTGGTTTCCGCCATGACCGCCTTTGAAATGTACATGCTCTACCTGATGGTGGGGGTGCTGCGGCAATTTTGTCTGTATTGCACCACCGCCATAGTCTTGGTGGCCGGCCTGTGGGCGGTAACCCTGCTGGGCCACCGCTGGCTGGATTGGGGCAAGCTGGCCTTTAGCTACATTCTCGTGAGCTTTCTCACCTTGGTGACCACCATTGGGGTGTATGCCAACCAAGTTCCTCCCCCCAGCCCCCTGGCGGCAGGGTTGGCGGCCCACCTGCGGCAGATCGGCGGCACCATGTACGGGGCCTACTGGTGCCCCCATTGTCAGGAGCAGAAAGAGCTGTTTGGGTCGGCCTTTGCCCAAGTGCCTTACGTGGAGTGCTCCCCCAACGGTCCCGGTACGCCCCAAGCCCAGGCATGCACAGAAGCAGGGATCACCAGCTATCCCACCTGGATCATCAACGGCCGCACCTACGTGGGGCTGCGCTCGCTGGAAGCCTTGGCGGCAGCTTCCGGCTACCCTCTCGAGCCCGGCGGAGGACAGTAGTTCTCCAGTAGCGATGGCAGGAAGAGGCGTACACAGTTTCGCCCGGCTTGCTTGGCCTGGTAGAGGGCCTCGTCCGCTCGCTGGAGAGCAGCTTCTGGATCTAAGGGGTCATCTTCGCTGATAACGATCCCGCCAATGCTAATGGTGACAGGCAGGCTGCGTTTGGGCGAAACGTCAATTGGCCGGCTGGCGATGGCCCGGCGCAGAGACTCGGCGTAGCGGTGGCAGTGGGCGGGGTTGAGCCCAGGGGTGACGCAGACAAATTCTTCGCCGCCGTAGCGGTAGAGCAGGCTGGAGGGACGCAGTTGATTGTGCAGCCGCCCAACAAGGGCCTGCAACACGCAGTCGCCGATGAAGTGGCCGTAGGTGTCGTTGACCTGCTTGAAGTAATCCACATCCATCATCAGCAGGCAGAGATAGCGATAGCGGGCTTGCCCACGGGGCCCCACCTGCTTGAGTAAATGGGGCAACGCCTGGTCGAGAGCGCGGCGGTTCAAGGCTCCAGTCAAGGGATCCGTCAAAGACAGAGACTCCAACAGCTCGTTGCGGGCCCGCAGTTGCCGGTTGGCCTGGGCCAGAGCTCGGGTGAGCCGCTGCAGGCGCAGTCCCGCCCGTACCCGGGCCCGCAGCTCCTCAGCCTCGACCGGCTTAACGATAAACTCGTCCGCCCCTGCATCCAGCCCCTGCACCCGATCCTCAACTTCGGAGCGGGCGGTGAGCAAAAGGAAGTAGACAAACTGGCCGGCAGCGGAGTGCTTCAGACGGCGACAGAGCTCTACTCCAGACAAACCCGGCATGACCCAGTCGCAGATGATCAAATCCGGCCATTCGCTTTCATCCAGGGTCTGCAGGTGCTCCCAGGCCAACTGGCCGCTTTCCCAGCTTTCCACCCGGTAGTTGGAGCTTTTGAGGACTTCGCCGATGTAACGACCGTTCACCGGGTCATCGTCGATGACCCAAATGCAGGGAACCTGAGCCGGCACGTGGCTCCACGAAACTTCCTCCAAGGGCAAGGGCTCCGTCCCACCAACGGGAGCGGAAACCAAGCTGGGGGAAGGCTGCCAGCCTTCGAGTTCAGCCGACAACATGAGGAGAAACCCTGATACGACGAAGTAATGCCAATTCTATCCCTGAGGTCTAGCTGCAGCTAGAGCTGGGAGTGGCCAGGCAAGCCGGATTGGCGGGCTGTTCGCCCAGGCCAAGGTGCAATGCTTCCACAAACTGCCGCACCCGGATGGGGTCGATGAGGGGAAAGGGATCCGCACAGCCCACCGGCATGCCGGCGGAACGGGCCGGCCGTTTCAGAGAACTGGCCACAATCACGCCATCCGCGTGGCGGATGAGGGTGCCGATGTTTTCGGCGGTGGCCCCTGAGCCAATCAACAGAGGTACCTGAGGGGCAACTTGGCGGGCCAGCTTCAAATCTTCCAGAAGAGGCGGTTTTCCGGTGGCCCAGCCGGAGAGAACAATGGCATCGGCTAGGCCGCGCTCCACCGTGTCGGCGATAGCCGCCTCCAGGCTAATGGGACTTAGGGGCTGAGCGTGCTTCACCAGCACATCGGCAAAGATCTTGATGTCGGCCCCCAGCTCGCGGCGGTAGCGCAGCAGGCGGTGGGCATTTCCCTCAATGATGCCCTGGTCGGTCACCATCGCCCCGCAGAGGACATTGACCCGGATAAACTGGGCCCCCACACAGGCGGCAATGGCTAGGGCGCTGTAGCCATCGTTGCGCAGGACGTTGATCCCGATGGGCAGGGAGACCAGCATTTTCAGTCGCTGGACAACTGCGGTCATGGCGCTCACCACCGCCGCATCCACCTGCTCCTTGGCAAAGGGCGCATCGTAAAAGTTCTCGACGAGGATCCCATCTACTCCTCCTGCTGCCAAGGCCGTGGCAGCCTGCTCCGCCTGAGCGATCACCCACTCCAGGTCGCCGCCCCAACGGGGGGAGGTGGGAAGCGGCAACAGATGAACCACCCCAATAACTGGATGGGGGGTTTTGAACAGGTGTTGCAGCAGGTTCACCGGCAAGTTCCCTCAGGGATCCATAACAATCTTACGCCCGGATTGGATCCCTGGCGGCATTCTCTCCGAGGAGAAAGGGGCGGGATTCCTGGCAGCGGCCAGGCCGCGCAACAGGCGGGGAACTAGGCTTGGCCCTTCATAGGCCCAGCCGGTATAGACCTGGAGCAGGCTGGCCCCGGCCTCCAGTTTCTCCAGGGCGTCGGCCAGAGTGAAAATGCCCCCCACTCCAATAATCGGCAATTGCCCCTGGGTGGCTTGGTGAATGTAGCGGATCACCTGGGTGGAGCGCTGTCGCAGGGGGGCGCCGCTGATGCCGCCGGCTGCCGTAGCGAGGGGCCCCAGGCCGGGCAGGAAGCGGGTTTTCAGGTTGTCGCGGCGCAGGGTAGTGTTGGTGGCTACAATCCCCGCCAGTCCGTAGGCTTGGGCCAGCTCCAGGATGGCGTCAATTGCTGGCCAATCCAAGTCAGGGGCAATCTTCACCAAAAGGGGCTTCTGTCCGCGATTTTCCCCCTGCAACGTCGCTAGGATGGGCGCCAACTGCTCGGCAGCCTGCAGGGATCGCAATCCCGCCGTGTTGGGGGAGCTGACGTTGACCACAAAATAGTCTCCCAGCTCCCGCAACAGACGAAAGCTGGCCAGGTAGTCGGCAGCCGCCGCCTCCAGGGGGGTGGCCTTCCCTTTGCCCAGGTTGATGCCAATGGGAATGAGACGTTGGCGCAGCCGGCGCAGCCGTTCGGCCAGAGCTGCCGCCCCCTGGTTGTTGAAGCCCATGTGGTTGAGAGCAGCCCGATCCTGGGGCAACTGGAACAGGCGCGGCTTGGGGTTGCCCGGCTGGGGCTGAGGAGTGACGGTGCCCACCTCCACAAAGCCAAAGCCCAAGCTGGGCCAGACGGCCAAAGCGTGACCATCCTTGTCAAAGCCCGCCGCCAGGCCGATGGGATTGGGGAAGGTGAGGCCCCAGAGCCGTACTTCTAGCCGGGGATCCCGATAGCAGAACAGGCGCTCCAAAAGAGCCAGGATCCCGGTAGCCTGGGTGGCGTCCAGCCACTCCAGGGCGCGCAAGAGCCCCACCTTGACCGCTTCCGGGTCAGCCCTCAGGCCCGAAAAAAGCAAGGGCCGCAGCACATCTCGGTACAGGTTCACAGCAAAGACTTGCTCCCCTCCTGTTGATCTTCCCCAAAAAACAGGGGCCTGCAAAAGTCTTCTCTGCAGACCCCCGCTTTTGAGCTTAGGCGGGAACTGGCCCGGCCAAGCCGAGCACCACCGGCCTAAAGACTCTTAGCCTTCCGGCTCAAACACCTGCAAATCCACGATCTTTCCTTCTTTAAAAGTCCAGTGGGCAAAGGTTCCAGCCACGTCTCCCTTCTCGTCGAAGTTCAGCGAGCCGGAAGCACCGGTGTAGTCAATGTCCTCCCCTTTCTTGAGTAGCTCCACCGCCTTGGCCCACTCTCCTGGCAGGATCTCGGTGCCGGGGGGATTGGCCACTTGCCGCAGAGCATCGCGGATGGCGGTGCCATCGGTGCTGCCGGCCTTTTGAATGGCCAGAGCCAAGAGGAAGGCGGCGTCGTAGGCGGTGTCAATGTAAGGCGTGGGGGGCAGCTCCCCGTAGGTAGTTTTGTAGGCTTCGGCAAAGCTCTGGTAAGCCTTGCTATCGGTGAGGGCCTGGGGCGAAGTGCCGATGGATCCCTCAAGCTTGTCCGCCCCCACCTGGGTGGCCAGATCGGGAGAGCGCATGCCGTCTGTGAAGACAAAGCGGTCAAATAGCCCCCCTTCCAAAGCCTGCCGCAGGATAACCGCACCATTTTCTGGATAGCCAATAACCACTAGGGCCTGGGGATCCCCTTCCTTGAGCTGATCCAGCTCGCCGCGGTAGGAGGCTTTGCCGGGCTCGTAGGGGACAGCCTTGGTGATCTTGCCTCCCTGCTTCTCAAAGGCTGCCTTGAAGCTGTCGGCCAGCCCTTGGCCGTAGTCGTTGTTGATGTAGATAACCGCCAGGCGATCCAGCTTCTCTTCGCGGGTAATTTGCGCCAGGGCTACCCCTTGGAAAGCATCGGAAGGAACGGTGCGGAACAGGAAGTCATTGTCGTCCAAGGTGGTGATGCTGGGAGCAGTAGAAGCGGGCGAAATCTGCGGAATCTTGCTGGGAACTGTTACTGTTGTGGCCACTGGGATGGTAACGCCACTGCCCAAAGCACCAATAATGGCGGCCACCTTCTCCACATTCACGAGCCGCTGGGCAGCATCGATAGCCGGCTGGGCTGAGGTTTGGTCATCCGCCTCCACCACTTGGATTTGGGATCCGAGGACGCCGCCAGCAGCGTTGATCTGATCCAGGGCCAGCTTGATGCCCTTGAGGCAGTTTTCCCCATAGGCTTGCAGGTCGCCTGTCAAAGACAGCAGCGCTCCAATTTTGATCGGGGTTTGGGCTGCTTGCTGAGCTGTGCTCGGCAGCAGGGTGGTGGCCAGCGCCGCCGCCGTCAGAGCTGCCGCCGTTGCGAAGGCCCGCCGGGTCAGTTTGTGCACAGAGGACATAACCAAGAACCTCCAATGAGGGAATAAAACTGCGATTCCCAAAAGTTGATGGTACAGAAGCAGACGTTGGCTCACCTCGGAGAGTTCCCTCCTAGAGTCAGCCCAACCCCCAAGGAGTAGCTTTTTGGCAAACCTATTCCCGAGTTTGGTTAAATAGGGCTCGCTATCCTACGATAAAAGTTCATACAATGGCGGATCCGTTGGGTAATCGAGTTTTCCCAGAGCAGCAGCGTGATTGTTATCGACAACATCTCCAAACAGTTTGGCGGCGTCAATGCCCTGGATCGCTGTTCCTTCCGCATCGAAGCTGGCCGGATCACGGGCTTGATCGGCCCCAACGGGGCGGGGAAAACAACTCTTTTTAACATCATTGCCGGGTTTATTCGACCCAGCAGCGGCCGCATTTGGCTGGATGGGGAAGATGTCACCGGCCTGCCTCCCCACCGCCTGTTCCACCGCGGGCTGGTGCGCACCTTCCAGATCCCGCGGGAGTTTGGCCGCATGACCGTTCTAGAAAACTTGATGGTCGTCCCTCCTGAGCAGGCGGGGGAGAACCTGTTCAACACCTGGTTCCGCTGGCGACGCGTGCAACGGCAAGAGCGCCAGCTTCAGGCTCGGGCTGAAGAAGTTTTGGAACGGCTCAACCTCATCCACCTACGCGATCAACTGGCGGTCAACCTTTCCGGCGGACAAAAGAAGCTGCTGGAACTGGGACGTACTCTAATGGCGAACGCGCGGGTCATCCTCTTGGACGAGCCAGGGGCTGGTGTCAACCGCACCCTGCTGGCGGACTTGATGTGCTTTATCGAGTACCTCAACCGTGAGCGCGGCTGCACCTTCTGCATCATCGAACACGACCTGGATCTGGTGACTCGCCTTTGCCACCATGTGGTGGTCATGGCGGGGGGGAGGGTGCTGACGCAGGGATCCATGCAGGAAATCAAGCAAAACCCAGCCGTGCGTGAGGCCTATCTCGGATCCATTGCCCTGGCGGATGCCCTCAGCTCTGGGCCGGCCTCCACCGTCTCGCCGGAGGGATCCCCCCCATGACCCCTTTGCTAGAGATTCAAGATCTCTACAGCGGCTACCGCGGCGTGGACATCCTCAAAGGGATCCGCCTCAAGGTCAATCCGGGCCAAATTGTGGTCATCATCGGCCCCAACGGCGCGGGCAAATCCACGGTGCTCAAGTCCCTCTTTGGGTTGGCCACCATCCACTCTGGCCGGGTGCTCTTCCAAGGCTCTGACATCACCCATCTCCCTGCCGAGCAACTGGTGCGGCGGGGGATTGGCTTTGTGCCCCAAACCAACAATGTCTTTCCCTCCCTCACGGTGCAGGAAAACCTGGAGATGGGGGCCTTTATCCGGCGCGATAACTACACTGCCCAACTGGAGCGGGTTTATGAGCTGTTTCCGCCCCTAAAGGAGAAGCGAAAGCAAGCGGCGGGATCCCTTTCCGGTGGGCAGCGGCAGATGCTGGCCATGGGGCGGGCGTTGATGACAGAGCCCCGGCTGTTGTTACTGGACGAGCCCACTGCTGGCCTGTCGCCCCTGTACGTTGAGCAGACCTTTGCTCTCCTGCAGGAGATCAACCGCCTTGGCGTCAGTATCCTGATGGTGGAGCAAAATGCCAAGCAGGCTCTGGCTATAGCGGACTGGGGCTACGTCTTGTCCATGGGAGAAAACCGCTTTGAGGATACTGGCCCCAACCTGTTGCGCAATCCCCAAGTGCTGGAGCTGTTTTTGGGGGGCTGAGGCCCTCACCTCCAGCCCCTCTCTTCGAGGGAGAGGGGAGCTAAGCGGAGCTGGCCAGTTGGACTGCCTGCTTGAGAAGGGCTTCCACAAAGCCCATTGCCTCCTGGGCGGAGTGGCCAGCGGCCAGTTGGGCCAATTCCTCCCGGCGCTCCCTCTCTCCCAGAGGATCCACCCGCACGCAGGTCCGCCCTTCTTGCACCACTTTGTAAACCCGCAGGTGGTGATCGGCTAGGGCGGCAATCAGGGGTTGGTGGGTAACGCAGAGAACTTGGTGGTTCCGGGCCAGCTGGTGCAATTTGGCGGCGATGGCCTGCGCCACCTTGCCGGATACGCCAACGTCGATCTCGTCAAAAACCAGGGTAGCCACCGGATCCACGCCGCTGAACACCGCCTTTAAGGCCAGTAGAAAACGGCTCATCTCGCCGCCGGAGGCAATCTCCGCCAGGGGTTGCAGGGGCTCGCCGGGGTTGGGGCTAAACCAAAAGCTCACCTGATCCACCCCTTCGGCGGTGGGGGATCCTGGCTGGATTTGCACCTGGAATTGCACGCCGCTCATCCCCAGGGGCCTGAGCTCCTCAATGAGGGCCTTTTCCAGTTTCCGGGCCGCCTGCTGCCGCAGGTGGGAAAGCACCTGGCAGTGGCGCTCCAGCTCCTGGGCTGCCTGGTCTAGCCGCGCCTCTAGTTCCTCCAAGTCGGTGTTCTCGTGCCGCAGTTGGGCCAACTCTGCCTGCACCCGCTGCGCGTGGGCCATCACCTCGGCCAGGGTGGGGCCGTATTTGCGGCAGGCCTGGCGCAGTTGGGCAAGGCGCCGTTCAATTTTGTTTAGCCGACTGGGATCTGCTTCCAGGGTCTCGCCGTAGCGCAGCAGCTCCCGTCCGGCCTCCTCCACCTGAACGAGGGCGCTGCTAACCAGTTCGAGGAGGGGAGTTAGGTCGGGATCCCGTTGAGCCATGCTCTGCAGCAACCGCTCGGCTTGGGCCAACAAGTCAGCAATAGCTGGCGAGCCGCTGTCGTTTTGGTAGAGCAGTTGGTGGAGGGCATAGCTCTGCTGCTGCAGTTCCACGCAGTGGGCTAGGCGCTCCCGCTCCCGCTCCAATTTGGTCAGTTCGCCGGGATCCTCTAGGCGCAGGGCAGCCAGTTCTTGGGCTTGCAACTCCAGGAGATCCAGCCGCTGCAGCCGCAGTTGTTGGTTTTGTTGGCGGGATGCTATCTCTGCTTTGAGCTGGCTCCAGGTTTGGTAGCAAGCTGCCACCTCTAGGCGCAGGCGCAACAGCTCTTCGCCGCCAAAGGCATCCAGCCAGCGGCGCTGAGTTTGGGGCAACTGGAGCTGGATTGTCTGACCCTGGGCGGTGATCTCCATCAGGTGGGAGCGCAGGCTGAGCATCTGAGCCTTGTTCACCAGCACCCCGTTGACTCGCAGGCGGCTGCTGAGCTTGCCGTTGCGCACCCCCAGCTCGCGGCTGCAGACCAGGCCTTCTTCCAAAGGCTCAATTTGCTCCTGCTCTAGCCAGGCCTCCAGGGCGGCCGTGGGCTGGAAAACGGCTTCCACTAGGCCCCGCTCGCTGCCGCTGCGCAGAGTGCGAGCTGGCCCCCCTAGCGCGGCATCGAGAGCCTCGAGAATGATAGATTTGCCTGCCCCTGTTTCTCCCGTGAGTACATTCAGCCCCGCCCGAAAGGGGATCTCCAACTGCTCGATGAGGGCGAAGTTCTCGATCCGCAACAGGCGCAACATAGGGATCCCGTTGGCCGTCCTGTCTCAGGTTAGCCCACCTGCCGACTTAGGCAAAACGGGGGAAGAGCAGCTTCAAGGGGTGGCCTCCGGCGTCTCCTCTGTTCTAGCGGCGGTATCGGCAAGCGGCTCGGAGGTAGCGGCTGGGGCATTGGGTGTATTAGGCGCTACCTCTGCCTCCTGGAGAGAGGCGGAGGGTTCGAGCTCGGCTTTTGGCTCTGTGGCGGTGGGCTCGGGGGCAGCAGCAGCAGCTTGGGCAGCCTCTTCCTGCTTTTGCCGCTCGTAGCGGCGCCGTTTGATCCCCTCATCCACCCACACGTACACCAGACTGAGAAGGGAGAGCCCTGCCGTTCCAATTAAAACCCAGAGTAGATTGTTGTCTATCGTCATGAGGTGAGATCCGTCAAACTCTGCCGCCAGGGGGAAACGCTGCCCTCAAGACTTGATCTTACCGTTGAAGCTGCTCTGCCCAACCTTAAAAGACGGGATCCACCCTTTTGCCATGCGCTACCTCAAGTTTTACAAACCCTACGGCGTGCTCACCCAATTTACCGACCGGCAGGGGCGGCCAACCCTCAAGTCTTTCATCCCGGTGCCCAGGGTCTATCCGGTGGGGCGGTTGGATCGAGATAGCGAAGGTCTGCTTCTGCTAACCGACGATGGTCGCCTCAACGCCCGCCTCATCGATCCCAAGTTTGGCCACGAGCGCACCTACTGGGTGCAGGTGGAAGGGATCCCCACGCCGCAGGCTCTGCAACAGTTGGAAAAAGGGGTGATCATCCAGGGGCGGAAAACCCGCCCTGCCCAGGTGAGGGTTCTCACCGAAGAGCCACCCTTGCCACCGCGGGATCCGCCCATTCGCTTTCGCCGCTCCATCCCCACCACCTGGCTGGAGCTGACGCTGCGGGAAGGTCGCAATCGCCAGGTGCGCCGCATGACCGCCGCTGTCGGCATCCCAACTCTGCGATTGGTGCGAGTGCGGCTGGGCCCTCTCTCGCTGGAGGGACTGGCTCCCGGCCAGTGGCAGGATCTCAGTGAGGCGGAGTTGGCCCGCCTGCGGCAGTGTTGTTTTGGCCAGCCACGCCGTCCCCAGCTCAGGCAGGAGTTAAGTTTACAGCACTCCTTTTGAGCTGGGGATCTCATCCTGTCGGCGCGGATCCCGCTCTACGGCCATGCGCAGAGCGCGGGCAAAGGCTTTGAAACTGGCTTCAACAAGGTGGTGGGCATTGAGGCCGGCTGCCTGGCGGATGTGCAGGGTCAGCTGGGCGTGGTTGACCAATGCCTGGTAAAACTCTCGCACCAACTGGGTTTCGTAGCGGCCAATGCGCTCCACAGTTAGCTCCAGGCCGTAGCTGAGGTGGGGGCGTCCGGAAAAATCCAGTACCACCTGCACCAAGGCCTCATCCAAAGGCGCCCAGAAGTGGCCAAAACGGTAAATGCCGCGCCGATCCTGCAGCGCCTGGGCTAGGGCTTGTCCCAACGTGATGCCCACATCTTCGTTGGTGTGGTGATCGTCGATGTGCAGATCCCCCACCGCTTTGATCTGGAGATCAATCAGCCCATGGGTGCTGAGCTGGGCCAGCATGTGGTCCAAAAAGGGGATCCCCGTGTCGATCTCGTGCTGCCCCTTGCCATCGAGGTTGAGGCGAACCTGCACGTCCGTCTCTGCTGTGCGACGGTGAACAAAAGCCACTCTGGGCTGGAGCGAGCACGTGGAATCTAGGGCAGTCATGGGAACCAAAGCAGCAGGAACACCCCACCTCTAGCATCGCACAAGCCTGCTGCCCTATGGCTACTGCAACCCCACCTTGCCAGCCTGAGCAGGCATCATCGCTTCCCCGCTAGCCCCGATCCCAGCCGTCCAGCCTAGGGAGTGGATCTGGCAGGGGGTTTCCCTCACCCCTGCCCCCTCTTCCTTTGGGAGGATCTGAAGTGGCCTGGAACTTCCCTCGAGGAAGTCGCTGTAGATTGCTGTAGGTAGAGAGATCGCGGCAAAGGGGATTGCCGTTTGCAGGATTGGCAGCAGGTTTACTCTGCCCTCAAGCGGTACTGGGGCTACGAGGCGCTGCGGCCGCCCCAGGATCGGGTAATCCGCGCCTTGCTGGAGAAGCGGGATGCCCTCGTGGTGCTGCCGACGGGTTTTGGCAAGTCCTTGTGTTTTCAACTGCCGGCTTTGCTGCAGACAGGCCTGACCTTGGTGGTCTCACCCCTGATTGCCCTGATGGAGGACCAAGTTCAGGATCTCTGGAGGCGCCGTCTGCCGGCAGCCTGTCTGCACAGCGAGCTGGAACCGGCTCTGCGCAAGCGAGTGTTGCGGGCGTTGGCGGAGAATCGGCTGCGTCTACTCTATCTAGGGCCGGAAACCCTCTTTAGCCCGCCGGTCTGGGAGCGGCTGCAACAGGTGCCTATCAACGGCCTCATGGTGGACGAGGCGCACACCTTGGTGCACTGGGGAGGATCCTTCCGGCCCGACTACCGCCGCCTGGGGTTAGTGCGTCCTGCCTTGGGCCAGCCTGCCTTTCCCATCGCTGCCTTTACTGCCACCGCCGATCCCGAAACCCTCAACCGCCTGCGCCACATCCTAGGGCTACAGCAGCCGGAGTGCATCCGCGCCGATCCCCTGCGGGCCAATATCTCCCTCAATGTGGAGGTGGCCTGGAGCCCAGCGGATCGCCGTCGCCGCCTGCTGCGCTTCCTGGCCGAAAACCCCGGCTCGGGCCTGGTGTATGTGCGCACCCGCCGGGATGGGGAGGAGCTGGCCGAGTGGCTGGGCCGACAAAACCAGAAAACCGCCACCTACCACGGCGGGCTGGAAGCGGGATCCCGCCGCCAGCTGGAACGGGCTTGGCTAGAGGGCAAGCTGCGCTTTTTGGTCTGTACCAACGCCTTTGGCATGGGCATCAACAAGCCGGACGTGCGTTGGGTGCTGCACTTTCACCCGCCCCCTAACTTGATGGACTATCTGCAGGAGGTGGGGCGGGGCGGGCGGGATGGTGGCCCTTGCCGGGCCCTCATGCTTGTCTCGGAGCCGACGGGCCTGCTGGATCCCACCGATCGCCAGCGCCAAGCCTATTTCTATTCCCAGCAGGAGCGCCTGCTGGCCCAAGCACGGCGTTTGCTCCAAACTCTGCCCTCCCAGGGATCCTATGCCGACTTGCCCCCCGGGGAGACACGGGTGGCCCTGGGCCTGTTACAGGAAATGGGCTGTCTGCACTGGCCAGATCCCTTTCACTTCCAGGTGCTGCACCGCCGCTGGCAACCGCCACGGCGGGAGGATCCCTGGCGGGGGATGGAGGACTTCATCCACAGCCGCGGCTGTCGCTGGCAGGCAATTTTGCAACATTTTGGCTACCCTGAGAACCAGTCCGGCCTGCCCTGCGGCACCTGCGACCGCTGCCGGGCTTCCCAAAGGCGTTGAGGGTTTCGGCAGCCGGCAGAGGGGTTAGGATCTTTGCGCTTGCCCGGCGTTTTCGCAAAGGATAGGATCCCCTCGCTTTCCCCTTGCTGATGGTGTCCATGAGTGGTTCGGGATCCCCGGTCGCTGCCCTTGAGCAGCCCTTGTCCTTAGCACGGCAGGTGGCCCAACTGCTGGTGGTGCCGGTTTCGGCCCGCCTGGGATCCCAGTCTCCTCCCCGAGAGGTCCTCAAGCGACTGATCCAAGAGGTGGGGATCGGGGGCCTCTGGATTACTGAGGGCCATGTGGCAGAGGCCCTGCTGCTGATCGAGGAGGCGCAGTCTTGGGCTGCCCTGCCCCTTTTGGTGGCAGCCGAGGCCAGTCGCGGCCTGGCGCTGGCGGGGGCTACTTCTTTCCCCCACCCCCTGGGCCTAAGCCGCCTGGGATCCGAAGCCGAGCGCTGGGCAGAACAGTGGGGAAGGATCACGGCGCGGGAGGCAGCGGCCATCGGCATTAACTGGCTGCTTGGCCCGGTGACTGAGCCCCTGGGGCAAAGCCCAGCAGAGCTGGCGCTGGCGGAGGAGCCGCACCTGGCGTTGCAACTGGCGCGGGCCTTTGTGCGCGGATGTGAGCAAGCCGTCCCCGGCGGGATCCTGACCACTGCCAGATCCTTCCCCGGCCGGGATTGGGTGGAGTCTCTACCAGCAGGCGCAGCGCTGCAGCCAAAGTCAACCGATGTCCCCTGGTGTCCTCGCCTGAGGCTGGCCCTGAGTGAGCTGCAGGAGGGGCCTTGGCTGCCCTTCCGCGGCTTGGTGGAGCAGGTGGGGGCCATCTCGGTTGCGCCAGTGGTGCTGCCAGAGTGGGATGAGCGCTGGCCAATCTCTTTTTTGCCGGGGCGGCTAACGCAACTGCTGCGCCAAGAATGGGGGTTCAGTGGGCTGACTGTGGTCGAGGGCCTCGATCAGGGCTTCTTGGCCGAGCTGGCTGTTCGCGTCAGTGAGACGGAGTCCTCTCCCTGCCCACTGGCAGTGCGGGCCCTCCAGGCCGGCGCTGACCTCCTTTTGGCCCCTCCCGATCCTTTGGCGGCTGTGGCGACCATTGTGGAAGCCGTGCAGCAGGGATCCCTAGACGCCCAGGCCATTGCCCAATCGGTGACGCGGGTGCTGCGGGCCAAACAGCGGCTTTTTCCCTCCACCTCCGCCCTGCTCAAGCAAGTGTGGCCGGCCCTGGCGGAAACAGATTTCAGCCTGGTACCCGGCTGGATGGGGGCTAAGGATCCCACTGACCCGGCCCTCAACCGCGGCTTTTCCGACGAGCAACTAAAGCCCCTGCTGCTGGGGGATCCCCTGGCCAAGGACTCGCCTTTGGCCAAGCTGTTCGGCACACGTCCGCATCTGCCCAGAGTCGCCCAGTTGGGATCCCTTCTAGCAGAGAGCGACATTGCCCCCTGTCAGGCGGCCATGGCCCGCGGTGGAGTGACAGGCGGCCAACCCCTGCCTTTGCCCTTGCCGCCCGGCAGTTGGAACTGGATCTGGCAGGATCTCTCCCTGGGTCCTGAAGCAGTGCTTTTAGCCGAATCTCCTGCCCTGAGCATTCCCGCCAGCTTGGGTCTTCCTCCTCTGCTTAGCCATTCCCTTACCCCCTTGAGCTTGCTGGAGGCAGCTCTAAACAACAGCAGCGGCCAGTGGATTTTCCAAGCCTTTGTTCGCGATCCTCTGCCCAACTATGTGGTGGATTGGCTAGGGCGGCGGCGGGAGCAGGTAGCAGCCGTTGTTATTTATGGAAACCTGCAGGTTGGCTATCGCCTCCGCAGTTACTTGCAAGGGGCCAACGTCATCCACAGCCTCAACACCGATCCCTGGGCCCAGGCAGAAGCCATGCAGCGCCTGTTTCCCCACCGGCTCATCCCAGAGAAACCTAAACCTCAGACAGCTTCAGCAAATAATTAAGAAAAAGTAAATACCGTTACAGATTGTTGGCAGAAAGAAGCCCCTGAGCTATCGTATTGATGGAAATGTAAACTATTGAAACGGTTTCTCTCAGGGTTGTCTGTGCCTTCCTTCCTCTCAGACATCGCTGGATCGGACAGTTCTCGCCCCTCTGGTGACGGTGAGTGTGGGCTTGAGCGAACCTCGCTTCGCTCTCCCTCCCCGCAGCGTCCACAACCGTTCCTCCACGCTTTGCAAGCGCTGCTGGCAGGGCGCTGGGCGACAAAGCTTGGATTGGGCTTGGCTGTTGTGGGTCTGACAATCCTCACCTGGATTTGGCTGGCTGCAGGAGCTGGGCTGGATCCTTACACTGAAGCCGTCCTCAGCCTAGAGGGTCAGCCCAGCCATGGTGCTTCGTTGTTTGCCCTCAACTGTGCTGCCTGTCATGGAGAAGAAGCCGATGGCCGAGTGGGCCCCAGCCTGCGGGGAGTTAGCAGCCGCCGCTCTGACCGGTTTATCATTCATCAGGTAACCAGTGGCAAAACTCCGCCCATGCCCCAGTTTCAGCCGGATCCCCAGGAGATGGCAGATTTGCTCAGCTACTTGAAAACCCTCTGAGGCCAGCTCATGGGTCTGACCCAGCAGCTTGCTTACTACACTCTCTGGCTGGCCTCTGTATTTGCCTTGGCGGAATGGCTGCGCTCCCGACAGGTGGATGGGGAATGGGTGCGCAAAGTCATCCATATCGGTGTGGGCAACATCATTCTGCTGGCCTGGGCTTTGCAGGTGCCCCGCTGGCTCGGGGTGGGATTTTCCTTGGTGTTTGCTGGCTTGGCGCTGCTCTCCTACCGGGTGGCTATTTTGCCTAGCTTGAATGGGGTCGGGCGGCGTAGCTTCGGCACTTTTTTCTATGCTGTCAGCATTGGCCTGTTGCTGTATTGGTTTTGGCTGCCGCAGCGACAGGTATTTGCGGTGATCGGCATTTTGGTGATGACCTGGGCCGACGCGCTAGCGGGCTTGGTGGGCAAAACTTGGGGCAAGCACCCCTATCAACTGGGATCCATTCAAAAAAGTTGGGAGGGATCCCTGACCATGTGGGCAGTGAGCAGCTTGGTGATTGCGGCGCTACTGCTGGGGTACTTCGGCTTTTCTCCCTCCTTGCTCGCCATCAGCCTTTTGGCGGGAGGCATAGCCATGGGCCTAGAGGTCTTCTCTTGGTGGGGGCTGGATAACCTGACCGTGCCTTTGGGCAGCGCCGGGCTCTGCTTTGTCCTGCTGCAGCTTCTGGACGAACTATACCTGTAGCAATTGCTACCCCTGCGACGGGTCTGGCGCGGAAACGGCCTCTAGACCTTGCGGCGTTCTTGTTCTCGCTCTTCTTGTTGCTGCCACTGCCTGATCAGCTCTTTCGCTGCCTGGGGAGTAAAGTAGTCCAGCGCCATCAGCTTGCGGTAGGTGAGGAGCTGCCGCATCTCCAGGGGCATGTCTGCCTTCCGGTAAAAGTAGTGGATGCGGCTGATGTTTTGCTCCATCTCGGCGAACTCCCGCTCCCGCTGCACTTGCTTTTCCCGCTTGAGCACCTCGTGGGGAGCAGACATGCGATTCGGGATCCGCTGCGCGCTGGTGGCTTTGCTAGGGAGAACCCGATGGGCTCCGCTTTGCCGACTGCTGGCGCCGTTGAAACGGTCGAAAAAGAAAGAGAGCATCCCTCAACCTCACACAAGCAGAGAGAAGGAGGTTGTCTTACACCAAATTAACAATATCAAGTTTAGATGAAGCTGTGAAGCCGCCCGTGATCTGGATCCCTTTTGGGAGAACCTGCACCTTCTCCAGGGCGAGGACTGGACTTCCCCTGGGTCACAGGAGAGCTGAGGCAGAGACAGGGCTTGGCCTGGACAGGCGGACTTATAGCTATGCTTCAGTATTTACATGGATACTTGGACGAGGACAGGGGCAAAGCGCAAAAAGGCTTGCGTGCTTTCACGCATAATGACAGGGATCCTGAATAACGGTACATGGTGCTTCCCCGGAGGCGCTACAGGTGAGATTCGTCGCCGCTCAGCAGCCAGGTAACCGAGACCCCCAGCGCCTTGGCAAAAGCCACCAGCTCTTTGTCGATGACGCGTCGTTTGCCCTTTTCCACCTGGCCGATCTTGACGTAGTCCAACTGCACACCGTATTTGGCCAGACGACCCGCCAGTTGATCTTGGGTCAGTTGCAGCTTCTCCCTTACCCAGCGCACCCGCTCTCCGATCAAGTTGGCCGATGGAGGGTGCTGGTTGAGGTTAGACTCCATAGGAGCAAGAGATTGTGAATATTCTTGTCCAGGCTGAGGAAGCCGATGGCTCCCCCGGCGGCCCATGGTAGCCTATGCTGGCAAGGCTACCCCTTCCCTTCTTTACTACTTTATAGAACCTGTTATAGAACCTGTGGGATCCTGCTCGGCAGCAGGCAAGCTAGCTGTCCCCTGGATATCTTACACAAGGTCTAGATCGAAAATCGCTTATGGATGTTTTCGCGCAGGATGCTCTGCTGGCGAGAACTTGGCAGATGGGATCCCTACCACTCCCGCACCCAGCCGGAAAAATTTCCGGGCAAAAAAGAGGGCCATGATCGATTTTCGCTCTCGGCAGGGGGAGAAACTTTTCTAGACTAGGAGGTGACGTTTTCTCCTCACTGGGCCGTGGTTTTCTCTCGTCCTCATCCTGAAGAAGACATTGCCTCATCCCGTCAGGAGCTTGACGATCTGTGGCTTGATGCTGAGTCTGCCTCTCAGGATCCAGCTACAGAGGCCGACCTAGAGCCGAGCGCCAGCGGGTTGCGGCTGAATGAAGACGCCGTCGATCACTACTTGAATACAATTGGTCGGGTGCCCCGCATCGATCACGCGGAGGAGATCGAGCTGTCGCGCAAAATTCAGCAGAAGCTGCTCATCGATCAGGCCCGCAGGGAATGGCGGCAACAGCGGGGGCAGGATCCCAGCGATGAGGAACTGGCGGCAGCCCTGCAGATCCCTGTGGCTACCCTGCGCTCCCGCATCCGCCAGGGGGAGCAGGCTCAGCGTAAGCTGATCAACGCCAACCTGCGCCTGGTGGTCAGTGTGGCCAAGAAGTACCTCAACCGGGGGGTGCCCTTTTTGGACTTGATCCAAGAGGGCAACATGGGTCTCATTCGGGCCACTGAGAAATTCAATGCCGAGCGAGGTTTTCGCTTCAGCACCTATGCCCACTGGTGGATTCGCCAGGGCATTACCCGCTGCATTGCCAACCAAGCCCGGACGATTCGCCTGCCGGTGCATATGGTGGACAAAGTGCGTCTGCTCAAGCGCACCAACCGCGAGCTGATGAAAGCCCGAGGGCGACGGCCCACAGAAGCTGAGCTGGCCGAGGCGCTGGGTATCAAGGTTAAAAAGTTGCGCATGATCCAGCAGGCTGCTGCTTTGCCCCTGTCGCTGGATGTGCCAGTCGGCCAGGAGGGGGAAAGCCGCCTTGGCGATTTGCTGCCAGATGAGCGGCAGGAGCAACCCTTCGAAGGGATCCTGGTGCAATCCCTGCGGCAAGATGTGCGTTCTGCCATGCAAGCCCTAAAGCCAATTGAGAGGAAGGTGTTGGAACTGCGCTATGGGCTGGATGGGCAAAAGGCGAGAACCCTGCGAGAAGTGGGGGATCACTTTAACTTGACGCGGGAGCGGATTCGCCAGATTGAGCGGGATGCTCTGCGCAAGCTGCGTCTAGGCCATCCTTCGCGGGCTTTGGCCCAGTACATTCGCTAGCTTTTGCCGCAGCCTCCCAGGGTTTGGTCGGGGATCCCCGCGCGAGGCGGGTTTTCAGCCCTCGGGATCCGCCTTGCAGCCCCCTAAAATGGTGGTAAGCCAGATCGGGGGGATCCCTATGTCTACCGGTGCCAAGCCTGCTTCTGCCAGGGAGTGCTCGCCGCAACAGGCGCAGCTTTGGTTACGAGGGCTGCTCAGCATTGCTTGGGCCGATGGAGAATATAGCCCCGAAGAGCAGCGACTTATCGAAGATCTCATCCGCTCCGACTGGCCAGAAGACCAGGGGAAAGATCTCGCTCCCCTCTCTCCTGAGGAACTGGCGGCCCAGCTACAGCCGGAGTTGCGGCAAGATTTCCTGCGCACGGCGGTGATGACAGCCGTTGCCGACGGGGTATATTCCGAGCCAGAAGACCGCCTGTTGCACCAGTTGGTCGCTGCCTTTGGACTGGAGCTTCCCCAGCTCCATCTGCTCGGGGCCACGCTGGTCAATAAGGGCGCCACCTCGCCATTGCCGGCAGAGGCTCAGGCCGAGAGCGGCTATACCGACCTTTTGGCTCCCTTGCGCAAGTGGCTGGACGGCATCCAAGTCCGCGACGCGAAGGTAGCCCGCTTCTTGTGCCGTATGATCCCCGGCCAGTGCCCCTTTGAGCGGGAGGTGGTGCTGTTTGGCCGCAAGGTGATACACATCCCCCCCCTGTGCAAGCTCAACCCCCTCTACGACCAGGTGGTGGCCTTGCGCTGCCGCGCCCTCTCCTTCCTGGCAGAGGCCGGGGAAGACATCAGCCAGTACACCTGATGGCTCGCCCTTAAGCATGCCGAAGGCTGCCTCCATCCCTAGCTCCCCTCTCCCTCTAGGAAAAGGGCTGGGGGTGAGGGGTGCTTTTAGGAATGCGTCTGATTGGCAGCCAGCCCCTCAGGAATAGGTTATGTCCGTCTCTCCCAAAGGGATTGCCTCCATCCCTGCCTCGTCCTCTTCCGCGCGCACCTCCCGTAAAAAGGCTTCGAGAGAAGCGTGGGCCTCCGCCTCCAGATCTGCTCCCGCAAGGGTTGTGCCCCCCTCCGGCAGCCAGCCCAAAAGCGGCAGCGGCAAGAGGGTGGACAGGTTGGTTAGCAGCAGCAGCAGCCCCAGATGGCTGAAATCGCTCTCGGTTACCCCCAGCGCGTGCATGAGCAGGGATCCCAACTCTTGAGAGAGAAACCCCGCCAGGTTAAAAGCCGACATCAGCAAGGCGAAGAGGGTAGCTTCGATCCCTGGCGGGCAGAGGCGGGCAGCCAAGACCAGCACGGGCATAAAGGCAATCTGCCCTGCCACCGTCAGCACCAAGCTATCCCCCAGACTAAACCAGTGATCGTCGATGCCCCAAGCCCGATTGAGGTGATAGACCAAGATGAGGCTGGTTAGGCCCAGCCCGGCCGAAAGAACCGTCATCCAGCCAAATAGAGGCCGCAGCGGGATCCGCCGCAGATACACCTGAAAGATTGCCACCCCCACCAAGCTGGCGATGCTGGTAACCAACCGCACCTGTCCCAAAAACTCCGGCCCAAAGCCGAGATCGGTGGTTACAAAGTAAAATAGGGCTACATCGGCGCTGGGGGTTGCCTGCCAGAGAAAGACAAACAACACCGGCAAGAGAATGCTGGGTTGCCGCAGCGCCCGCCACACCTGTCCCACCTGCTGCCGCAAGGGATCCCAGCCAAAGGAGCAGGCCACCGGCTGATCCACAATTACCCAAGCCGCCAGGGCAATCAGCAGCGGCAACAAGGCCGTCAGCCCGAACACCACCTGAGGCGGGTAGTGGGCCAGGAGCGCCCCCCCGGTATAGGCAGTGAGCAGGGATCCGAAAGCCGTCGCCCCCCAAGACAAAGACTGCAGCGTGCCTGTCCCCGACCAGTCGCTGCCGTGAACCCGCTCCACCACCAGCGAATCCACGATCACATCCCCCACCGCCACCGCCAGGGATCCCAAAACCATCCACAGCATCGCCCACTCAGCCGTTGGCGCCCACAGGGCCATCCCCAGCCAAGCCCCACATCCCAGCAGCCCAGAGAGCAAGAGGTAGGAACGGCGGCGGTAGCCTGCCAGCGGCAGCATATCCGACAGGAGCCCATAGAGCGGCTTGAGGGTCCAGGGGATCACGGCAAAGCCCATCAACGCCGCCACCTGCGCTGGGCCGAGGCCCAGGCTATCCTTCAAGTAAAAACTGGTAGCCAGCCGCGCCAGCCCCACCGCCCCTTGCACAAAGTACACCAGCAGGATCCCGAACAGTTCCGGCGTCCAGTGGATGTCCTGCAGGGGCTCCAGAGTGGATCGGCGCAGCTGTTGCAGCAGGGGGTGGAGCATGGGCAATCTTGTCCTTGTCGCTTCCTGTCTCTGCCGTTGTCCCGCAGGACTGCTCTTGCAGCATTGTCTTGCCGCAACAATAGCAACAGCAGGAGGTGAGAGTTAAGAACTTCTTTACACTGTAACCTGCTCAACTGGAACCTGCCCAACCGGCCCACGGCTGCGATCCTCCAGACCCCCGCCTGTCAAGGCGCCGGCGGCACTTCTGTAGAGATTCCAAGCCGTGAGCTGCCTCTGGTAGACATGACTGACAATGCGAGGGATCCTTATTTTGAACTGCTCATGAGCTGGCAACGCCCCGATGGTCGCACGGCTGCCCAATTGCGCCCGATTTCCTTTCAGCGTCACTTCACCCGCTACGCTCCGGGCTCAGTGCTGGTGAAGTTTGGCGATACCCATGTCCTCTGCACCGCCAGTGTGGCCGAAGAGGTTCCCCCCTTTTTGCAGAACACCGGCCAAGGCTGGCTGACGGCGGAGTACCGCATGCTGCCCACCGCCACCCAACAGCGCCAGCCGCGAGAAACGCTAAAAGTCTCAGGCCGCACCGCCGAGATCCAACGGCTTATCGGGCGTAGCCTGCGCGCCGCCTTGGATTTCCACAGGCTGGGATCCCGCACCATCACCGTCGATGCAGACGTCCTGCAAGCCGATGGCAGCACGCGCACCGCCGCGATCACCGGTGGCTATGTGGCCCTGCACGACGCCATCACTTGGCTTTACAAACAGGGGCTGCTGGATCCGGCGCAGGGATCCCCCTTGCGGCAGCAGGTGGCGGCCCTTTCGGTGGGGATCGTGCGAGGCGAGGTGCTGGTGGATTTGTGCTACGAGGAGGACAGCCAAGCAGAAGTGGACATGACCATTGTCATGAACGAGCAGGGAGCCTTGATCGAGATTCAGGGCACCGCCGAAGCCGGCTGCTTCGACCGCTCGCAACTGTTGCAGATGTTGGATATGGCCCAGGCCGGCATCCAGGAATTGCTCCAGGCCCAGCGAGAGACTCTAAACTCGTAGCCGACGGGCCTTGTTGCAGCCGGGAGCCCAGCCTGAGCCTTGAAGCGGTTCCGGTCGGGTGGCTGCTGGCCTCGAGAGAAGAAAAGGGTTCCCAGAGTTCTGCTTATTCTGCTTGTGTTTCTCTTTGGTGAAGAAACCATAATGAGATGAAGCAGCCCTGAATCACGGCTTCCTCTGCAAGCTTGGGTGTGTGGCCGAGGTGAATTCATACTCATTTGGCCTCGAGAGGTGGGCCCGGAGGACAGCACATGTCCCATTTTGTGTTTGCATCGGCGGAACTGGCGCCCCTGCTCAGGCAGCAAGCGCGACGGTTTACCACCGGCTATCTGCACCTCCACCTCAAAGGGGGAGATCCCGCTGAGGGCACGGAGCCTTGGGTGCTGACCTACTACTACGGCAGGCTGCTCTTTTCCGCCGATCAACCCCTCAACCCCCAGATCCTGCTAAAGCGCCTATCCCGCTTTATTCCCCGCCTCAACTTGGAATGGTCACAGCGGGCTATCCGAGTGCTACAGGAGCGGCTGATAAAAGACAACTCCCTGCCGGAACTGCTAGAGGCCATCGCCCAGTTGGGCCTGATCAAGCCAGGTGAGCTGGAAGACGCCCTCTGGCTTAACCTGCTCACCGATTTCGATCGCTATCTCTTTGAGCGGGCAGGCACCTGTTCCTTTGAAGTGCAGGGACGGGTTGCCCAAGAAGCCCCCATTGGCGGGTTTGAGTTGGAACCGCTGCTGCAAGAAGCGGCTCGCCGCCACGACCGCTGGGCGGAGTTGAAGGCGGTGATCCCCACGCTGCTGGCGGTGCCAGTGGTCAACTGGGATCGGGTCAACCGCTATCGCCTCACCGACGAACAGCGGCAAAAGCTGCACGCCCTCACCAAGGATGGCCAGTCACTGGAGGCCATTGCCAAGAAGCTGTGTCGGGATCGGCTGGAGGTGGCCAGCCTCTTCGCTGCCTGGGCCAAAAAAGGTCTGGTGAGCCTGCAAACGCCCCCAGAACTGTTGCAGGCCAAGCGCCACGCTTCCACAACCCTCTTGGCGGTGGACGACAGTGTCGTGATGCAAGAAATCCTGCGGCAGTCCCTCTCCAAATATCACGTGATTACAACGGGCAACCCTGCCGAGGTGCTCCCCCTCTTGTTTCAGCACCGGCCTCACCTGCTACTAATGGACATCGCCATGCCCGGGATCGACGGCCTAGAACTCTGCCGCGTTGTGCGCAGCCTGGAAGAGTTCAAGTCCCTTCCTATCCTGATGGTTACCTCGCGGGATAGTTTGCTGGATCGCATCCGCGGCAAGTGGTCGGGAGCAACCGGCTACCTGACCAAGCCTTTTAGCGAAAGCCAGCTCAATGCCGAGGTGGAGCGACTCTTGGCCCAGCAGCAAGATCACCCCTCCCCCCGCTCTCCCCGAGGAGCCAAAACCAATCCGCCCAGCCCAGGGCTGGGATACCTTTTCCCCTTTGGGGATCAGGCCAAGGCCTAGTAAGGAGAGCCAAGGAGGCCAAAGCCATGTTTACAGGTCTGGTGCGCAGTTTGGGTACAGCTCAGTTGATCTCCTCTTCACAGGTACGGGTTACCTGCCCAGAGCTACAGCCGCAGTTGGCCTATGGCGATAGTGTGGCGGTGGATGGCCTCTGCCTGACGGTAGTGGAGATCCTGCCCGATGGCTTTTTGGCCGATGTCTCGCCGGAAACGCTGCGCCGCTCGGTTTGGGGCCAGGGATCCGGCCCGCGCACCGTTAACCTCGAGCCGTCCCTACGGGTGGGGGACAAGTTAGGGGGGCATTTCGTTAGCGGCCATATCGATGGGGTGGGACAACTGTGGGATCAAGCTGCCACTGGCAACGCCTGGGAGCTGAGCTTCAAGGTGCCGGCGGAGATCGGTCGCTACATCGTGCCCAAAGGCAGCGTGGCAGTGAACGGGGTGAGCCTGACTATCGCCGAGGTGCGGCAGGGAGGCTGCTGGTTCAAAGTGGCGGTAATCCCGCAGACCTACCGCGAGACCAACCTCTCCTTGCTGCAGGTGGGGGATCCGGTGAACGTGGAGGCGGACATACTGGGCAAGTATGTGGAAAAATTATTAGGGCTGGCTCCGCCGGAGAGCAACGTCTCCCTGGAGTTTCTAGCCGAGCATGGCTATGTTTAGATCCTGCTAGCCTCTCTCCCACCTCATGATCCGCCCAGAAGAAGCCAAGCGCCTTCGCGGCGCCAATGTCTACTTAGTTGGGATGATGGCCAGCGGCAAGTCCACACTGGGAGCTGAGCTGGCAGCCCAACTGCGCTGCCCATTTTTTGACACTGACGTGCTGGTGGAGCAGGTGGCAGGTTGTTCCATCACCCAGATCTTTGCCGAGCAGGGGGAGACCCACTTCCGGGAGCTGGAAACCCAGGTGTTGGCCCAGTTGAGCAGCTACACCCGCCTGGTAGTTGCCACGGGGGGCGGCATCGTGTTGAGGCCCAAGAATTGGAGCTATTTGCACCACGGCCTCACCGTTTGGCTGGATGCGGCCCCTGAGCTCATTTGGCAACGGCTGAGCCGGGATCCCGGCCAACGGCCCCTGTTGCAAACCCGCGATCCCCAGGCCGCTTTGCAAAGGCTAATGCAGGAGCGAGAACCTTTCTACGCCCAGGCCGACGTGCGGGTGCCCATCCGGTCAGAAACCAGCCCGTCCCAGTTAGCCGAACAGGTTTGGCAGGCCATTTGCGCCCGCTTGCGAGCCCAGCCGCCTTGCAACCCATGAAGCCAATAAAGTGCAATGCAGCGGCGCCCACAGTATTTCTAAGCGCCTCTGTTCTTCTATCTTACGAAAATCAAATTCAACACGGCAGAGTAGCTTAGTAGCCCTCCGTCCTGCTAGCGCAAGTAGTGCGGGGTAGAAAAGCCTTCGAGCAGCTTTAGCTGCTCACCAATGACGCGGGTCGTTACTATAGCTTTGGCTCACCACTCAGCAACCATAGACTACGGCTGTCAGCAGGTTCTGATTCAGGACAGAAAGCTAGTAGCCCTACTGGAGTACCTCTGCCAGCAGTCCAACAAGGTCTACGATAGGGCTCTGCCCCAGCTTGGCCGGCATAGGGATCCCTTGTGTTTTAGGATGGGGAGGGTTTTGGCCGAGGGAACTGGGCCGGGAGCCGTCCGCCTCAGCAAAACAAAGGTCATCGCGATAGGGAGGGCATTGTGGTGCAAGCCAGGATTTTGTTTGCAGCGGCGGAAGCAGCACCCCTGGCAAAGGTGGGGGGCATGGCGGATGTGGTGGGATCCCTGCCCGTCGTTTTGCGCAAGCTGGGTCAGGATGTGCGCATCATCATGCCCCTGTACGGGTTTCTCTGGGACAAGTTCGGCCCAGAACCGGAGCAATATCCCCGCTCCAAGGATCCCATCTGGTCCAAACAGGTCATGGGCCAGGTGGCCGATATTTACGAAAGCGTTTTGCCCGGCACCGATGTGCCCCTTTACCTGGTCAGCCACTACTGTTTTGCCCCCCATCGCATCTACTACGGCGAGGACGAGTTCTGGCGCTTTACCTTCTTCGCCAATGCCGTGGCCGAGTTTGCCTGGACCTACTACCCCTGGAGGCCCAACATTATCCACTGCCACGACTGGCACACCGGCATGATCCCGGCCTGGATGCACCAGGCTCCTGACATCGGCACCGTCTTTACCATCCACAACCTGGCCTATCAAGGGCCCTGGCGTTGGCAACTGGAACGCATGACCTGGCTGCCCTGGTATTTTTCCGCCCACAACACCATGGCTGCCGGGATCCTCTATGCCGACCAGGTGAATACGGTTTCGCCCACCTACGCCATGGAGATCCGCACCAGCCTCCATGGAGAGGGCCTACAGGATCTGCTGGCCTGGAAGGGAGAGCGCCTGCGCGGGATCCTGAATGGGATCGACACCGAGAAGTTCGATCCCCGCACCGATCCCGCTCTTGAGGCTAATTTCAGTATCGACGACCTAAGCGGTCGGGCGGTAAACAAAGCCGCGTTACAGGCCCGCCTGGGCTTGACCGTCAACCCCGACGTGTTCCTGATGGGCATGGTGGCCCGTTTGGTGGAACAGAAAGGGATCGATCTGCTCATCCAAACCTTGGATCGCTTTTTGGCCTATAGCGATTCACAATTTGTCTTGCTGGGCAGCGGCGAAGCCTACTACGAGGGGCGGCTCCGGGAGATGGCCGAGCGGCACCCGGGCAGAATGGCCTATCAACAGGGTTACCAGCCGCAACTGGCCCAGTTGATCTACGGAGGAGCAGACGCCTTTTTGATGCCCAGCCGCTTTGAACCCTGTGGCATCAGCCAGATGATCGCCATGCGCTACGGGTGTGTGCCCATTGCCCGCCGCACAGGAGGGCTGGTGGATACGGTCAGCCATCACATTCCCAGCAAGGGGATCGGTACGGGCTACTGCTTTGACCGCTACGAAGCCCTGGACTTCTACACCTGCTTGGCGCG
>NZ_JANSIR010000081.1:43377-51869 GCF_047462155.1 Synechococcus sp. OH2 | reverse complement strand
GCTTGGGAGGCTTTCCAGCACAAAGACACCTGGCAGGCGCTGCAAAAGCGGGGCATGGCCACCGATTTCAGTTGGCATCGCTCGGCGCTGGAATACCTGCACATGTACGAGCTGATTATGAACTTGCCGCTGTTGCCGGAAAAGACCTCCTCTCAGGCTCAACCCGCCCCATCCCTGCCCAGTTAGTTCCACTCCCGCCAAGGCTGCGCAGCCACCTCCTCGGTAACCCCTGGCTGAGGGGATCCCTGAGCTGCGGCGGAGGTACCCGGAGTGAGATAAAGTAGAACGGGTTAACGAGGTTTTGAGGATTGCCTGCCAATGTTCGGACGACGTCCTGCTGTTGTTGGCCAAGGTCGGCGCCAAGACGCCACTGTCCAAGGGCTCAACTTTCTACGCCGCTCTTGGGCGCGGCTGGTTGTGGCGGTGTTGCTTGGCCTTGTCCTGGGCGTCGGCTCGACTCTCTGGGCCACAGCTCAAGAACTGCCCGCCGGACAGCAGCTCATTCCCAACCCGCAGCAGTTTCGCGCTCTCGAACAACCCAGCAACGCCCTTAGTGTGTTGCGAGCTGAACAACTGGCCGCCGAGGCCGATGCTGCCATCCAGGCGCAAAACTACGACCAGGCTATCCAGCTTCTGCAACAGGTGTTCGACGCCTACAACCAGCGCTCCAACTACCACCAGGATCTCTCCCGCGCTTTTGCCGGGATCCAAAACCGCATCTCCGAAGAGCAGCGGGAGCTGGCCCGCGTTGCTGCCCAGGCTCGGGATCAGGCTGCCTACGATTTAGCCGTGGTCTATCGGGCTGCCGGACGTCCTGAGGAGGCCGTGGGCTGGCTGATCCAGGTCATCAAGAGCCAGACTCCAACCCGGGAGCTGGGCACCCAGGCCTACCAACAGCTTCTGGAGATTGGCTTTGTCAGCACTCCCTTCCCCTAGCGCTGCTCTTCCAGCTTGCGATAGAAAGCCAGCGCCGTTTGCCCATAGGCCCGCTGGTCGAAGCGCAGCAGGGATCCCACCTGGTCGGGTAGCTTCTGGCCGCTGCGATGCTCGACGATCAAAGTTCCGCCTGGCTTGAGGAGGGGCGGGATCAGCGGCAGTAGGGGGGCATACAGACCCGCCGCGTAGGGGGGAGCAAAGTAGACGTAATCAAAGGGATCCAAACCCAGTCCTCGGCTGAGCAGCTTGCGGGCATCTCCCTGGATCACCTGAAAAGCTTGCCCCGGCTGGGCCACCTTGATCCAGTTGGCCTGGATAAGGCGACAGGCAGAAGCAGCAATTTCGATCCCGGCCACAAAAGCCGCCCCCTGGCACAGGGCCTCTGCCCCCACCGTACCGGCCCCACAGCAGAGATCCAGCCAGCGACAGCCTTCCACCTGCCCTCGCAAGATGTTGAACAAGGCTTGCCTCACCCGGCCAGGGGTGGGTCGAGTACCCAGGCCGGCAGGGGTCTGCAGCGCTCGTTTGCCGCTGATGCGCAAGCCCATAGGGATCTATCAAGGGGTAGGTGTGGCAGGCAACTGGCCGGTCAACCCGCTGCGCTGGGCGGCGCGATCCCGTTCCATCTGGATTTGGGACACCAAAGCTTCAGGCAACTGGGCAGAAGCCTGCAGAGCTTGATCGAAAAGGGGGACAGCCTCCCGGTCTTGACCCTTGGCAACCAAAATTTGCGCCTTGAGGTAGTAAAGCTCAGGGTTGTTACAGGAAGCAGCAATAGCCCGATCCACCGCCTCCAGCGCCTCGTCAAAGCGTTGCATATCCCGATAGGCCAGGGCTTGGCCGCGGTAGGACAAATACTCAGGCGCTGCCAGGCGAAACTGATTCAAAGCCTTCTCCCGGTAGGTCAGCAGCAAATCCATATAGCCGTTGAGAAGATTCAACTCAGGGTCGCTGCTGTCCACGGCCTGGGCAGCCCGGATGGAAACAAACAATTGGTTGAGGGTGGGCAATGCCTTGGGCAGCCCGATCACCACCCCCTCCCGCACCACGATGTTGGCCGCCTCCAGCCCATAGCCCACGCCCTCATACAGGTTGCCGCGCAGAGGATCCGTCTTTTTCAGCTCGGCAGCCACCTGGCGGGTTTGGGTGGCCAACTGGGCAAAAGCATCCAGATCCCCCTCTTGGTAGGCCAGCGCCGCCAGCAAGGCATAGACCATTGGCTCGTCGGGGGAAGCTTTCTTGGCTATTTCCAGCTTCTCTCGGCTCTGGGTGTAGCGACCCGCGCAGAAAAACTCCTCAAATGCCGCGGCCACCTCAGGGCTGATGGGGCGGGCATTGGCCCCGCTGCGAAACGGATCCTGCGCCCAAACCGGCAAGGCGGATCCCCATACCCAGCACAGGATCCCCACGAGCTTGGCCCATCTGCCGAACTTGTCGCTTCTCATCCCCTGGCCTCAACACCCACTACGAACTTTTAGCGAATCGGCGCGCACTTGACCTGCTCTTCAGCGCAGCATTTGCGCAATCGCAGCAATGGCTGCGTCCTGAACCAACTCATTGGTCTCGTGAGCCAGGAGATCGTGCAAGGGATCCAGGGCGCGCGGATCCCCGATTTGGCCGAGGGCGCGGGCTGCCGCCTCCCGCACCGCCGGTTCGCCGTCAGAAAGCTTGGTCAGCAAAGCCGGCACCGCCTCAACTGCACGCATTTGACCCAACTGATAGATGGTTTGCAGTTGGGCCTCAAGAGGGGTTGTCGCAGTTGTAGGAACAGAGCTGTACACAGAGATGCCAGGAGAGTAGCCGTAGTAGCCTCGGCTTGCCATGGCGATGGCCGAAAGGGCCTGCAACGCCTCTAGGGCATGATACCGCTCTGCCTCATTCATATGCGGCAATTGGGCCACCAGGTCGTCAAAGGCTTGCTGCACAGGGTCAGCAGCCGCAGCCTGTTGGACAATGCGAGTGAGGTTTTGGTCGGCCTGCATCTGTTGCCAAGACTGGAGCATCGCCAGGCCGGCAACCACCAAAGCAGCATCGGCCAAAACAGCCAGCAGCGCCATCCCGCCCCAAATCTTGCTGCGACGGCTGAGCTTTCGCATCTGCTTATCCACGTAGACGAAAGCTTGGTGCTGCCGCTCCCAAAAGTCAGGGGCCACCTGCAGAGTTTGGGCGCTCAGATCAGGAGACAGAAGGTTTTCCTCGCGGGCCACCTCCAAGTTTTGCAGCCTCTGGTTTAGGCGAGAAAAGTGTTTCGTCCAGAGCCAAGTAAACATCAGGTTCCATCCTCTCTTCGAGCCTGCCAATGGAGCCAAATCCCTCTGACCCAGCAAATCTACGGACTCGCGCTTGCATCCGGGATCAGACTTAGCTTGCCGCTTTTCCCCTGCCGAGGGGAGAACTTAAGCGACAGGATAACAAAAGCCTCGGCCCCCCACCAGCCGGTCTTGACCAGCGGGTCAGGCGGTGCAGGCCCCGGTCTTTAGTCCTGGGGATAAGTCGCCTAATCCTGGCGCTGCATAGCCTGGAGTAGTGCAACAGCAACATCGACACTCCCACCGACTAAAGTCGGGGGATTCTTACGCAGTCCACAGACGGACTCGCAAAGGCGCTGTCAAGACGCTCCTAGACGGCTCCCTGGAACCCAGTCTCAAGGTTCCGCTGACTTGTTGACTTACAGCACTGTCCGGGCCTTTCACCGGGGTAGGTGCTTGCTTAGCAGCAGTTATGGCATTGAACAGCAGCTAAAGCCGCTCTAAGGCTTTTCCGCCCCGCACTAATCGCGCTAGCGGGACGGAGGGCTACCAAGCTACTCTGCTGTGTTATGAGCCGACATCAACATCCAGTGCAAGTATCTGGGCTTAGGCCCAGGGGCTGGAGTTATGGCCTCCCCCCACGGGCGTGCGGTGGCAACTACAGGGGGAGTCGGAGGGGGGTCAGGTCATCTCGGGGGCAGGGCAGGCTTGGGCATACCATTCGTAGAGACCCTCTGCTGTGGTGAGCCAAGTTTGGGGACGGGATCGGATGTGCTGGAGCGCTTTTTTCAGGGATCCCACCCGCAGCGGTTGCCCGACGATGAAAGGGTGCAGGCCAATGGCCATAATGCGAGGGAAGCGTTCTCCCTCTTGCCAGAGTTGATCGAACTGAGCGATGAGGGCTTGGGCAAAAGCTTCTGCTGCTAGGCGGGCACTGAGACAGAGAGTGATGTCGTTGGCTTCCAAGGTGTAGGGGATCGCCAGGAGAGGGCCAGCGGCAGTTTGTAGCCAGTAGGGCTGATCATCGTTCACCCAGTCGGCGGTGTAGCGGATCCCGGCAGCTCTGAGCAAGTCAAAAGTATTCTCGCTAACGGAAAACCCCGGCGTTAGCCAGCCCCAGGGACGAAATCCCACTGTCTTCTCCAAAAGGGACAAGCTGCGTTCGATCAGCTCCTCTTCTGCCTGGCGGGTCAGGCCGCTGTGGCCAGTGGAGTTGTTCCAGCCATGAGCCATCACCGACCAGCAGTGGTGGCGGATCCCCTCAAGGATGGGGGGATATAGCTCCACCATTTCGGCGTTCAAGGCAGCAGTTCCTGGGATCCCCAGCTCTGCGAACAACTCAAACAGGCGCCAAATCCCCACCCGATTGCCGTAATCCCGCCAGCCATAGTTGGCGATCTCGGGCGAGGTGGTGAGATGGGGCTGGATGGCAGTACCCAACTTGCCAAAGGTGAAGTGCTCGATGTTGACCACCACATAGACAGCCACCCGCGCCTGATTCGGCAGGCTCAGCGGGTTTCGCTTGGGCAAGGCTGAGTAGGCAGGCCGCAGCATAACCCACTCCGAAGGGCCTACAAGCACCGAATACTGAGCATAGCTGAGCACCGTCCAGCCTTGCTGCTTGTTCCTGCTTCCAGAGCCCGCAACCGGCTAGAGAAATCTCCACAAGGGTAACTTTCTCCAGGGCGAGCGCTGCGCGAGTGGGATAACTAAGCGATCTTTACTGGCAACGAAACACTTTTCGGCCCAGCGGCATTTCCCGCCGTTAGCGGCATCGCGTTTGCGCCGGCGGACTGTGGGCCCTAGGCAGTTGGCTGGACGGACAAAACCTGTCTGTCCACTCCCAGTTCCCCAAAGAGAAGATCCCCAGGGGCAACCGAATCCTGGCAGATTCCTTCAGTCTACGCTCAGATAAGCTCGCTTACCGGGAAGCGATCCAGCATTTTTTGGGCTTCGCGAGCGTTTTCCCGCAACTCCACCGGCAGATGGGGTAGGTAGGGAATCTGGGAGAGCAAATCCAGCGTGCGGCGGATGAGGCGCACGATATCTCCAGCATCCAGGTTGGTGCTGGCCTCTAGCTTTTCCCAGGGGATCCCTTGGGCCCAGTGTTCCACGATCCCGGCCAGCTCGGGCTCGAACCCAATCGGCACATGAAACACCTGGTGTTGCCGCTGGCTGCGGAAGAGTTGCCGCCGCAGGCCTCGCAAGCCCTGCAGCACATCCTCGACTAGCCCGGAAGTCCGCAGCCGGCTGTAGGTTCCTGAACGGGGAGGCTCGGCCACCAGGGCAGCGATCACCCCAGCCAAGTGATGGGGAGCGCAGCCTAGACATTCGCCAGAGAGCAGGGCCAGCGCCAGCCAGAGCTCGTTATCTCCCCGCAGAGCGGCCACCACCTCTCCACTGGCGGTAGGTTGGTACCCCTGCAGACAGTCGAACTCCTGCAACACACCCACCAGGGCCATAAACTGCTGCCAGCGCAACTCTTGTACCGAGTCGCTTTGCCGCTCCAGGTGCTGCAGACGCTTGAGCAGGCGCTGGCGCTTTTCCTGTAAACCCAGCAGCTTTTTCCCAACTTTGTGGGCAGGGTTTTCGCGGATGCGGGCTTCCAGGGCGCGGATCTTTTCCTCTTGGGCTTGGATGTGGGGAAAAGCCAACAGGCGCAGGGTGGGATCCGGCTCGGCTTCTCGCTGATTGAGCAGGTAGCGCAAGATGCGTCGTTCTTCCCGCCGTTGCGCCTGCATTTTTTCATAGCGGGCAATATCTTCAGCAGAAATATCTCCCAAGAGGCGATCGATCGCTTCCAGCTCGGCGCGCGTGCGCTGGAGCTCCTGTTGTTCGGGTAACTTTTGCAGTGAGAGCAAATACTGGCCAAAGCTACGGTTAATGAGATCCCGCGCCGCCTCCAAAGAGTGCTTTTGCAGCAAATTCAGCACCATGCCATAGGTGGGGGTAAACTGGCTCACCAAGGGATCCGCCCCCGCCGTAGCCAGCCGCGCCGCCTCCTGCGCCCCTTCAAAGGGGGATTGCAACGTCACCACATGCCCGATCACATCTTTGCCCCGTCGTCCGGCCCGGCCCGACATTTGCATAAACTCAGAGGCAGTCAAGAGACGATGGCCGTTGTCGGTGCGCTTGGAGAGGGAGGAAATCACCGTCGTGCGGGCGGGCATGTTGATCCCGGCGGCCAGCGTCTCGGTGGCAAAAACCAGCTTCACCAGCCCCTGCTGAAACAGATGCTCCACCAGGCCCTTCCAGGCGGGCAACATGCCGGCATGGTGGGCGGCAATACCCCGGTAGAGGGCATCCAGTTGATCCCGACGCACGGCTTCCGGCGTTTCCCGGCAAAAGCGGTCGATCTGCTCGGCCAACTGCTGCCGTTCTGCCTCGCTGGCGATCAAATCCAAGTTCCCCACACCGGCCACCGCCAGGTCGCAGCCTTTGCGGCTGAAGATGAAATAGATGGCCGGCAACATGTCCCGCTGGCGCAAGTTTTCTACCACCTGCACCATATCCGGTACCCCCCCGTAGGAGGACTGGCCGGACTTGGGGAGTTTGCTTTTCAGGCGGCGATTGCACACCCACTGGCCTGACTCGGTTTGCTCCAGCAGGGGGAACAGTCCTTTGCGATTGGCAAAGTGAAATTGCAGTGGCACCGGGCGATGGCTGGAGTCGATCAGTCGGGTGGGGCCATGCACCTGGTTCATCCAGTCGGTGAGCTGGTCGCTGTTGGCCAGGGTGGCCGAGAGGGCAACAAGCTGGATGTGGGCAGGGCAGTAGATGATGGCTTCTTCCCAGACAGTGCCCCGCTGCTGGTCGTTCATGTAATGGCATTCGTCCAGGATCACCGCCTGCACATCCCGCAAGGGATCCCGGCTCAGGGCCTCCGCCGCTTCCCACGCATCCATCTCGCTGCCGTAAGCCCCCTGCTGGACGGCGAGAGAGAGCGGCGTGCCGTAGAGCATGTTGCGGAAGATCTCAGTGGTCATCACCAAGATCGGCGCCTCCCGGTTAAGGGAGATGTCGCCAGTGAGGAGGCCAACCTGCTCTGGGCCGAATTGCTGGCCGAAATCGCGAAACTTTTGGTTGGAAAGAGCCTTCAGCGGGGTTGTATAAAAAACCCGCTTGCCCTGGGACAAAGCCCGATAGATGGCATATTCTCCGATCAGGGTCTTGCCAGATCCGGTGGGAGCACAGACCACCACCGATTCCCCTGCTGCCAGAACCTGAATGGCCCGGATCTGAAACTCGTCCAGCTCGAAGGGGAAAAGCTGCCGCAACTCGTCCAGCAAATCGGTTGCCGGGGAGAGGAGCGGGTTCATGGGATCCGAAAAATCATGGGAAAACAACCTAAAAGCGAGCCACCTCGCTGCCGCTTGTGTGCTATATCCTCCAGGATACAAGCTTGATCCGGGTGTTGGCTCTGGGTTGCGAGTCTTGCCGCTGGGGAAGAGCCAAGCCTCGGCAATGCTAAAATGAGGTGCCATCGCCGGGTGCCATCGTGCTGGTTGTAATCGACAACTACGACAGCTTTACCTATAACCTGGTGCAATACCTGGGGGAGCTGGGGGCCCAGGTACGGGTTTTTCGCAATGACGAGATCTCAGTGGCCGAGCTGCGCCAGATGCAGCCGGAGGCGGTGGTCATCTCGCCGGGGCCAGGGCGGCCTGAGGATGCCGGCATCTCGCTGGAGCTGATTCGGGAGCTGGGATCCGAGCTGCCAATCTTGGGCGTCTGCCTGGGGCACCAGTGCATTGGCCAGGTCTACGGGGGGCGCATCGTGCCCGCCCCTGAGCTGATGCACGGTAAAACCTCGCTCATCTACCACCAGGGGGTGGGGGTGTTTGAGGGGCTGAGCCAGCCGTTTGCGGCCACCCGCTACCACAGTTTGGTCATCGAGGCTTCCACCTGTCCTGACGAGCTAGAGGTGACGGCCCAAACCTGCGATGGCACTATCATGGGGGTGCGCCACCGCCGCTATCTCCACGTGCAGGGCGTGCAGTTCCACCCGGAGAGCATCTTGACCACTGAGGGCAAACGCCTGTTGAGCAACTTTCTGCGCTTGGCGCAGCTCCATGCCTTAGGAGCGCCTCAGCCAGCGGCTGCCGTGGTTGCGTCAGGGATCCCCACCCCATGAAGCGTCGCCAGCTTTTGCAAGCCAGCGCTAGCCTGCTGGGATCCCTTGCCGTAGGGGGTCAGCGAGTAGGTGCTCAAACGGCCCCTTCCCCAGGGGGATCCCTGGAGTTTACCCCCCAGAGCTTGCAACTGACCTGGCTGCACCACAGTTGCGTTTTGTTCGAGGGGGAGGGG
>NZ_JANSIR010000081.1:18865-43285 GCF_047462155.1 Synechococcus sp. OH2 | reverse complement strand
CTGGTCAACCCCTTTCGGCCGGGGGGCTGCACGGCTGGCTATCCTCCTCCCAGCGTTAAGGCCGATCTGGTGCTGCTCAGCAGCCGCCTCCTGGACGAAGGGGCCCTGGACGTGGTGCCCGGCAACCCTAAAGTGCTGTTTCAGCCGGGGGACTACGTCATCGATGGGATCCGCGTGCAGGGGGTGCGCATGCCGCGGGGCCCTCGCTTTGGCCTCAACGTGGGCTGGCGCTGGCGCATGGCCGGGATCGACGTTGTTCATTTGGGAGGGGCCCTGCAGCCCATTGGCCGGGAACAGTCCATCCTGCTGGCTCGCCCTGACCTCTTGCTGGTGCCGGTGGGGGGTGGGCCGAAAAACTACGATCCCGAGGCGGCCAAGGCAGCCATCGAAGTGCTGCAGCCCAAGTTGGTCATCCCGACTATGTATCGCACCGCCGCCGCCGAGGCGTCCCAATGCGAGCTGCAACCTTTAGCAGCGTTTTTGCGCCTCTTTCCCGCCGCTGCCGCGCAACCTGCCCTCAGCAACCCGTTGCTGCTTTCGGCCCAGGCCCTGCCCAGCCAAGGGATTGCCATCCTGTTCTTTGAGGAGTAGGGCCATGGAGCATAGGTGGTGGGCTGTGGGTGCCGGGCTGGGATCCCTGCTGGTAGGGGGGCTGGGGTTCTACGGCTACTCCCTGCCAGAAGATCCACAAGTCCTGGCCACCGCCAACCCGCTTCGGCTGCAACTGGCTCTCTGGCTGGGGAAAGACGCCAATGTCGTCGAGGAGCGGGGCAAGACGGCTCTGTTCTTCGTCGAAAGCGGCCTCAACACCCGCCTTTTGCTGGCCGCCGGGGCGGATCCCAACCGGTTAGATCGCGGCGGAGCCAGCCCCCTCCACCAAGCTGCCCGCCTGGGCAATCCTGAAGTGACCAAGGCTTTGCTCGAGGGAGGTGCTAACGTCAATGCCCGCTTCGGGGCCGGCGGCCTGCCCCTACATTTTGCCGCTTGGTCGGGCAACCCCGAGGTGGTGCGGCTGCTGCTGGAGCATGGCTCCGAGATTGACGAGCCGGACGGCTACGGCCTCACCCCCCTGCGCATTGCCCAGGACATGAGGCGCTGGGAAGCTGCGATTCTGCTCTCCCAATGGCCCCGTCCTACCTCAGGTCAGCCCCAGCCTCGCTGATCGTCTATCCTGAAGCGGGATTCTACCACCCCAGCACCCAGGCAAAAATCAAAGGCGCCACGATGGTAGCATCCGACTCGATGACGAACTTAGGTGTGTCAACCCCCAGCTTGCCCCAGGTGATCTTCTCGTTGGGGACTGCCCCCGAGTAGGAGCCGTAGCTGGTGGTGGAGTCGCTGATCTGGCAGAAATAGCCCCACAGGGGGATCCCTTTGCGGCCCAGGTCTTGGTGCAGCATGGGGACCACGCAGATGGGAAAATCGCCAGCAATGCCGCCGCCAATCTGGAAGAAGCCGATGGAGCACTCTGCCGAGGTACGTGTGTACCAGTCCGCCAGGTGGATCATGTACTCAATGCCCGTGCGGACGGTGTGGACATGGCGGATCTCACCAGTAATGCAGTGGGCAGCGTACATGTTGCCGGTGGTGGAGTCCTCCCAGCCCGGCACGTAGATGGGCAAGTTGGCCTCCATGGCCGCGTAAACCCAGGAATCCCGCGGATTGATCTGGTAGTAGGGCTCCAGCCGGCCGCTGCGCAGGATGCGGTAGATGAACTCGTGCGGGAAGTAGCGCTCCCCGGCCTGGTCGGCAGCGATCCACTCTTCCAGCAGAGCTTTTTCCAGGCGCCGCATCGCCTCTTCTTCCGGGATGCAGGTATCCGTTACCCGGTTCAGGTGCCGCTCCAGCAGCTCCTGCTCCTGCTGCGGGCTGAGGTCGCGGTAGTTGGGCACCCGCTCGTAGAAGTCGTGGGCGATGAGGTTGAAGATGTCTTCCTCCAGGTTGGCGCCGGTGCAGGAGATGGCGTGCACCTTGTCCTGGCGGATCATCTCAGCCAGGGAAAGCCCTAGCTCTGCCGTGCTCATGGCACCGGCTAAGGTCACCATCATCTTGCCGCCTTTTTCCAGGTGAGCACAGTAGCCCTTGGCCGCATCCACCAGGGCGGCGGCGTTAAAGTGGCGAAAGTGATGCTCAACAAATTGGCTGATAGGGCCTTTGGCCACTGCTTCTGGGGTTATCATTGTTGAGTTCCTAAGCGAGACGGGTTCGCCTTCCCAAAGCACAGATTTTACATTCTAACCAAGCCTAAGAGCGCTGGCAAGCTTTTAGGGAGTTTTGGACATTGCCGGCATGGCCATTGCTCTGGAGTACGTTCGCGAAATCTACCATCGGCCGCTGCTGCAGTTGGTGTTCGAGGCGCAAGCGGTGCACCGACAGCACCACCCTCCCAACCGGGTTCAACTCTGCGCCCTTGTCAACATCAAGTCGGGCGGCTGCCCGGAAGACTGCGCCTATTGCCCCCAAAGCGCCCGCTACTCGACAGGGATCGAGACCTACCCCTTGATCTCCCTGGATTCGCTGCGCGAGCAGGCCATGGCTGCTCAAAAAGCCGGTGCCACCCGGCTATGTATGGGCGCTGCTTGGCGGTCAGCCCCGGAAGGGGAGGCGTTTGAGCGGGTGCTGGAGATGGTGCGCACGGTGCGCGAGCTGGGGATGGAAGCCTGTGTCACTTTGGGGATGGTGTCGGCTGCTCAGGCGCAGCAGTTGGCGGCGGCTGGGCTGACGGCCTACAACCACAATCTGGACACCTCGCCGGAGTTCTACCCCCGCATCATCACGACGCGCACCTACCAGGATCGCCTGGAGACTCTGGCCCATGTGGGGGCAGCCGGCCTGCAGATCTGCTGTGGCGGCATTGTCGGCCTTGGGGAGACCGACGAAGACCGCATCGCCCTGCTCCACGTTTTGGCCAACCTGACGCCCCCGCCGACTTCGGTACCCATCAACGCGCTGGTGCCGGTGGCTGGCACGCTCCTGGGCCAGCTTCCCCCTCCCGATCCGCTGCTGCTGGTGCGCACCATCGCCACGGCTCGGCTGCTGCTGCCCAGAGCCCAAATCCGGCTCTCGGCAGGGCGGAAAAACCTGTCCGAGAGCGACCAGGCGCTGTGCTTCTTAGCAGGCGCCAATTCCATCTTTACCGGCGAAAAGTTGTTGACCACGCCTAACCCAGGCTCGGCCGCCGATGCGGCTTTGCTTGAGAAGCTAGGCCTGCAACCCCTCTAGAAGCATTTCCTTTTGCGCCTCTAGGATCCCTAGTTGGAGATCTAGGCGTGTCCCTTCTGTTGTAACAATCTTTTCAGAAAATCTAACCCTTTCTTAACCCTGTCGGCAGCCATGTCAAAATGGTGGCGACAGCGTTCTCCAGGGTTGTTACGTCGGGTTCATGTCTCCTGTCAGCACTGTCGAGCCCCTTGTCAACGTCCAATCGCCTGAGTCAGCTTCTTCTCCTCCAGAGCCCTCACCTGGGGAGACTGCGGAGCCGACAAGGGGAGGGGGCTTTTGGGGATCCCTGCGGCGCTGGTGGGCGCGCTGGAAACACAAGCTGCGCCTGGAGACCCAGTTGCTCTTTGTGGCCACGCTGGTGGTCTCGCTGGTGGTGAGCAGCTTCACCTTCTGGGCCATCAGCACTGTGCAGCAGGATGCCCGCTTCAACGAGGCCCGCTTTGGCCGAGATCTGGGATTGCTGTTGGCAGCCAATGTCGCTCCCCTGATTGCCGAAGATCGCATCGGCGAAGTGGCCCAACTGTCGCGGCAATACTTTGAGAGCACCAGCAGCATCCGCTATTTGCTCTACGCCGACCCGGAAGGGAACATCTACTACGGGATCCCGTTTTCCAACCAGGAGGTGAAAACCTCCCTCAGCCTTACCCGCCGCATCCAACTGCCGGACAACCGCCCGCCTGCCGAGGGCCAGCCGCTGGTGCGCACCCACCTCACCCCCGCCGGGCGGGTGACGGACATTTTTGTCGGCATCTATCATCAGGGCCGCTTTTTGGGCACCCTTGGCCTCGGCATCAACCCCAACCCCGCCCTCGTGCGCTCCACGCAACTGGCGCGGGAGGTCTCGATTGGGGTGTTTTTGGCAGTGTGGGTTCTGGCCATCCTGGGATCCGTGGTCAATGCCCTCACCATCACCTACCCCATCAAAGAACTGGTCAAGGGCGTCCAGGAGATCACCAAGGGCAACTTCAAGCAGCGCATCGACCTGCCCTTTGGGGGAGAGCTGGCCCAGCTCATCGACAGCTTTAACGAGATGGCGGAGCGGCTGCAGAGCTACGAAGAGCAGAACATCGAAGAACTGGCCGCCGCCAAAGCCAAGTTGGAGACGTTGGTTTTCTCTATCGTCGATGCCGCCATTTTGTTGGATGCCGAGTTTCGGGTGCTGCTGCTCAACCCGGCGGCCTCTCGCATGTTCGGCTGGGAAGGGGATCCCGTCTTGGGCAAGCCTTTGCCGGAGCTGTTGCCGGAGGATCTGCGGCAGCAGTTGGCCCGCCCCCTGATGCAAATTGCCCGCGGGGATCAAGAGGCAGAGGAAATTCGCGTCAACCTCAGCGGCCCCATCAAGCGCGTCGTTCGCATCCTGCTGTCGCCGGTATCCGACCCGCGGCGGCAAAACCTCAAGGGGATTGTAATGACGGTACAGGACATCACCCGCGAGGTGGAGCTCAACGAGGCCAAGGCCCAGTTCATCAGCAACATCAGCCACGAGCTGCGTACCCCCCTCTTTAGTATTAAGTCTTTTATCGAGACCCTCTACGAGTACGGCGAGCAGATGTCGCCAGAGGAGCGGCTGGACTATCTGGAAATTGCCAACCGCGAAACCGATCGCCTCACCCGCTTGGTCAACGATGTGTTGGATTTGTCGCGTCTGGAGTCGGGCAAGCAGTACCACTTCGAGGCCGTCGATATCGCGGCGGTGATCGAGCAGACCCTGCGCACCCACCACCTGCAAGCCCGCGACAAAGGGATCCAGTTGCGCAAGTTTGTCGATCCGGATCTGCCCCTGGTGTGGGGCAACTACGATCTGCTGCTGCAGGTGATGACCAATCTTTTGGGCAACGCTCTCAAGTTCACGCCGTCGGGAGGTCTGGTGACGGTGCATGCCCACCTGGTGGTGCAGGCGGATGGATCCCCGCAGGCGGTGCGGGTGGCGGTGGCCGATACGGGCATTGGCATTGCGCCCGAGGATCAAGAGCGGATCTTCGACCGCTTTTTCCGCGTCGAGAACCGCGTCCACACTTTGGAGGGCACCGGCCTGGGCCTGGCCATTGTGCGCAACATCCTCGAGAAACACCACACCCGCATCTGCCTAGAAAGCAAGCTGGAACAGGGATCCACCTTCTGGTTCGACCTGCACCTATACACCGAAAACGGGCCGCTGGAGTTTGCCACCCAGCCCGGCGAAACGGATCCCCCCAGTTGCCGCTGGCGGGAGCGGCCCCACCCAACCTCCTAAACTTGGAAAGCAGACGCCGGGCAACCCACTGGGGTTAGGCCCCGAGCCGCAGGGATCCCTGTCCAGGGTTGTTCTACAGTAAAGAAGGTTTTAACTGCCCAGTTTTGCCATGCCACCTCGCTGGCCCCGCAAGCCCTCCCGTCGGGATCCTGAGTTTCGCAAGCTGGATGACCGTTACACCTACGCGGCCCATCTGGCGGTTTTTCTCTGCAGTGCCTCGGGACTGGTGTTTTTCCAGCAGTTGTACCGAGCCGATTGGCCATGGCTGCTGCCTCTATTGGGCGGGTGGGGTATGGGCGTAGGGATCCACAGCTTCTGGATCTTTTTTGTTGCCCGTTACCCCGCCGATCCGGGCCCCTCCCCCGAAGCCAACCAAGACTCTGCAGAAGCTGGCTAGCAGCCTCCCTTAGGGGGATCCAGAAGAGGAGGGGCGCTGTCGCCGTTGTCGCTGCAGCAGCAGGGGGGAGAGATCACTTTCGTCGTAGATATCTCCCACCAGCTCTTCCAAAATGTCCTCCAGCGTGATCAAGCCGGTGGTGCCGCCAAACTCATCCACCACGATCCCCAGGTGTTGGCGGGAGCGCAGCATTTCCTTGAGCAGCAGGCTGACACGCTTGGTATCGGGCACAAAAAAAGGCGGAGACATGGCCTTGGTGACCTCAGCGTTGCCCTTTTGCTCCAGGTAGCGCAGAGCCTGCTTGAGGTGAATGACGCCGACGATCTCGTCTTTGGATTCTCCTTGCACAGGGATGCGGGAGTAGCCTGTTTCCAGGCAGAGCTTTACCACATCCTGCAGGGTTTTATCGTGGGAGATGGTCTCCATTTTTACCCTAGGTTTGGCCACATCTCCCGCCTGGAGCAAATCCAAAGCCAAGGCGCCTCGGAACAGGCGCCGCTTTTGCCAATCCAGCAGCCCCCGCTGCCCCAGCACGTCGATCAGCAGCTCCAAATCCTTGAGGGAAGCGGTGGCCGTCAGCGGCGAGAGCTCTAACAGGTTAAAGAGTCTGCTGACAATCCATTCAAAGGCGTCGGTAAAAGGGCGCAGCAGCACCGAGAGGACATGAACAGGCCGCACCACCCAGCGGAACACCCCCAGGGGATGACTCACCGCCAGGGACTTTGGGGCTACTTCTCCAAACAGGAGCACCAGGATCGTGGTGGGCACGGTGGCGGCCAAAGCTCCAAACTGGGATCCCAGTAGCTCAATAGAGATGGTGGTGGCCAGGGCGGCGATGCCAATGTTGACGAAGTTGTTCACCAGCAGCAAGGTGGTGATCAGCCGGGATCGCTGTTGTTGCGCCAGCCGATAGAGGCCTTGTGGATCCCCTTGTTCTTCGATCAGGGACTCCAAGCGCAAGTTGTCCATGGCCGTGATGGCGGTTTCCGCCCCGGAGCAGGCCCCTGAGAGGAGAAGCAAAAAAGCCAGGAGGAGTGTATTACCCATAGTGCTCGCGGCTACCCAGAGCCGGACACGGGTGGTTTCGGCCTAGGGGGAGCAGGGCAGGCCAGTATCTCTTCGTCAACGGGATTCCTACCTTAGCGGTTCTGGCCAAGCGCATCGCCCCACCCCACAAGGCCCAACACCTCAGAATTGAATTGGCCCCATCTCGAAAGCTTGAGAAAATCTTCAGGGTTCAGATAATTTAATTGTCGAAATGGGCTGCCCCGGATTGCTCCAAAAGCTGGCGGTACAGCCTCACAATTTTGTCTTCCACCTCAGCCTGGCTCAGGTGATCCGTGTCGATCAGAATGGCATCGGGGGCAGGCCGCAAGGGAGAGATAAGCCGTTCGCTGTCGCGGCGATCCCGCTGCTCAATCTGAGCTTTTAACTCTTCAAGGGACACCACTTGTCCTTGGGCTTGCAGTTGGTGTTGCCGGCGCTGGGCCCGCTCCCCCACCGAGGCGGTCAAAAAGACTTTCAGCTCGGCATCAGGAAAAACATGGGTACCGATATCTCGCCCCTCCAGGACAGCCCCCCCATCCCGTCCAATGAAGCGTTGCCGCTTCACCAGCTCCTGCCGTACCCCTGGCACTGCCGCCACCTGAGAAACCCAGCGGGTCACCTCTGGGGAGCGAATGGCCTGGGTAACTTCCTCACCGTCGGCCCAGATGCGGGTTGGTTCGTCGGCCGAGGGGCCACTTTGTAAGGTTAGTTGGGTTTGGGCAGCCAGTTGGGTCAGTTGCTCGGCGTCGTCCAACGGGATCCCCCGCTGCAGCGCCAGCCAGGTGATGGCCCGGTACATCGCCCCCGTATCCAAGTACAGGAGCTGCAGTTGAGCGGCCACTGCTCGCGCTACGCTGGACTTCCCGGCCCCTGCCGGGCCGTCGATGGCAATCAGCGGGCGACGCCCTGTTTTCGGGGAAGGAGGCACTGCACTCTGCTGTTTTTGGGGCAAGGGATCCGCACCTTCCGGGGAAAGGAGCAGGTTGTCAATGAGGCGAGTTTGCCCTACATAGGCGGCGATGGCCAGCAGTCCCTTATCTTTGACCTGCGATAGGGGCTGGAGGGTTTGCGGATCCACCAATTCCAGATACTGCACGCGCACCTCCGGGGTGTGCTCTAGCTCAGCACGGGCGGCGGCCAGGATCCCTTCGGCGGAGGGATCCCCGGCTTGCCAGTGGTCGTACCCTCGGCGCAGGGCGCGGTACAGGCGGGCGGCCGCCTGCCGCTCCGCTGCTGAGAGGTAGCGGTTGCGGGAGCTGTAGGCAAGGCCGTCGGCTTCTCGCACGGTGGGGCAAGGGACAATGGTGGTGGGGATCTGCAGATCCTGAACCAGGCGCTGGATGATGGCCAGTTGCTGGGCATCCTTTTGGCCAAAATAGGCCCGCTGCGGCTGCACCAGGTTCAGCAGTTGCAGCACGATGGTGGCCACGCCGCGAAAATGCCCCGGTCGGTGGGGGGCGCAGAGGGTCTGCAGAAGGGATTCGGGGGGCATCACCCAAGTGCGGTCGCCTCCGGCTGCCGGGTCGGCTCCCATCTCTTGTGGGTCGGGGGCAAACACCACATCCACGCCCGCCGCTTCACACAGGGCCCGATCCCCTTCCTCATCGCGGGGGTAGCGATCCCAGTCTTCGTTGGGGCCAAATTGGAGGGGGTTGACGAAGATGCTGACCACCGTGTGGTCACACTCTTGGCGGCAGCGGCGGATCAGACTGAGATGCCCCTCGTGCAGGGATCCCATCGTTGGCACCAAGCCTATGGTAGATCCCCGCCAGCTCGCTACCTGCTCCCGCAAAGCCGCCACCGTGCGCAGCCACTGCATCGCTATGCCACCTCACCTGCTGAGCCGCTCTCTTGCCGACGGTTTGGTGCCAGCTTTTCCTCCCTGGCTTTCACAGACCGATCTTATTGCCGCGCTGATACTGTCTGTAGGCGGCCACAAACAGGCCTGCCAAGGTAACCAGCACCATCCCCAAAACGATCCCCAGCAAAATTGGCTCGATCACAACCTAGGCCTCCTACTTCAAACCTAGATCATGATAAGCCAAGCCCAAACTCTTCCTCACCTTGCCCGGGCCTTTGAGGAGGGGATCCCTGCCAAAAATCAAAACAACGAAGAGACGGGGGACACCTCCCAATTGCCTCAGTGGATGGTCAAGTCTCCACGGCTATAGCTTGCTTTTTGATCACTTCGTTTAACTTGCAACTGTCCCGCCTGAGCTTGCCGAAAGATGTTTCCCAACCACAACTGCCCTCCCGCTTTGAAGGAGTGCCTGTCTGGGCTGGAAGAGCAACTGCGCCCTCTGGCAGACAAGGCCGTTCCCCTACTGGTGGCAGACTCGGATCCGCTACAAGTGTGGGCTGCCGTTTTGGCCTGCCAACACCTGGGGATCCCCCTCTTCTTAGCCAATCCCCACTGGGGAGAACGGGAGTGGGGACAGGCTTTGGCCGGCCTGGGATCCGCTTGGCACTGGCGGCAAGGGCAGTTGCAGGAGGATCCCGCCTGCTCCAACCCCCAGCTGGAGCATTGGCAACAGCTCCTGCCCAGCACCGATTGGCCGGTAATTGGGATCCCTACCGGCGGCTCCGGCGGTCAGGTGAAATGGGCGGTGCACTCCTGGCGTACCCTCAGCGCCTCCGCCAGAGCCCACCAACAGCACTTCCGGGTGGAGTGTATCCATAGCTACTGTGTGTTGCCCCTGTACCACGTCAGCGGCCTGATGCAGGCTGTTCGTTCCTGGCTGAGCGGCGGCCAGTGGATTGTCTGGGATTGGAAACGACAGCAGCAGGCTGAGGCCTGGGATCCGCCTTTGCCGGGCAGCTTTCTGTCGCTGGTGCCCACCCAGTTGCAGCGGCTGTTGCTCAACGCCCAGCCAGGAGTCTTGGAGAGCCTACACCAATTCCAGGCCATTCTGGTTGGCGGCGGCCCCACCTGGCCCAGTTTGCGGCAACAGGCCCGGCAGTTGCACTTGCCCCTAGCCCTCACCTACGGCATGACCGAAACCGCCTCCCAGGTATGTACGCTGCTGCCAGAAGCTTTCTTGCAGGGCAGCGACAGTCTGGGCCGGCCCCTACCCCACGCCACCGTGGAGATCCGCGGTGAGAGAGGGGATCCCCTGGTAGGCCGCATCCACGTGTGGGCTGAGTCGCTGGCACTGGGCTACTACCCTCTCTTCAGCGAGGCAGATTCTCTAGGCCAATGGCAACAGCAGGGCTTCACCCCCGGCGATTGGGGCTATCTGGACTCAGAGGGCTATCTCTACTGGCTGGGCCGCGCCGACGAGCTCATCCTGACCGGAGGGGAAAAGGTGATGGCCGCCGAGGTGGAGGGGGAAATCCGCGCCAGCGGCTGGGTAGAAGATGTCTGTGTGCTGGGCCTGCCCGATGAGGAGTGGGGCCAGCAGGTGGTGGCGGTGGCTGTGCCCAGGGCTGGGATCTCTCTAAGCAGCAACGAGCTGGAGAAGCACCTAAAGCGGCACCTTGCACAACAACTAAGCCCCTTCAAGCACCCCAAGCAATGGCTGTGGTGTAGCGGGATCCCCCGCAACGCCCAGGGCAAGGTCAACCGCCAGCAGCTCCGGCAGTGGGCGGCCCAGCAGTTGAAAGTTGCAGCGCCAGGCAGCTAGCTGGATCCCTCCCGGATGCCCAGACGGGCTAGATCTCGCCGGATTTCAAAGGCCAACTCCCGGTTATTTGGCTCTGTGGCCAAGGCCTTTCTCAGATAGGCTTCTGCCTGCCGGTGGCGCCCCTCTTGGATCAAATGGTTGCCGAAGCGTTGATAGGCCAAAGCCAAGATGTGGATGGCCTCGCCGGAGTTGGGAAAGCGTTTCAGGAGGGCTTCGGCCAGAGCCACTGCCGTGGGCAGCTTGCGCTCGCGCCAGGTGGCCTTAACGCGGGCAATTCCTGCCTCAAGGGAGTCCCGAGCCGGTGGTTCTGCTGAGGTGGAGTCCAATCCAGTGGTGCGCACAACCACCCGCCTTTCTCCTTTCCCAGGACTGGGCGGGGATTGTCGTTGGGCGTCGTAGCGCCGCCGCTCTTCAGGGTTGCTCAGCACTTGGTAGGCCCGATAGATCTGCTCAAATCGTTCTCGGGATCCCTCTCCTGCCACATCGGGGTGAAACTGCCGTGCCAACCGGCGAAAGGCTCGCTTGATATCTTCGCTGTCTGCTTGGGGAGACAGGTTCAGAATCGCGTAGTAGTCCATGAGCGGTGGCAGAAGGAAGGGAATTGAGAGTTGCAGAACCTGGGCCAAAAGTCAGCTCCGACCCCTGACTCTGCCGCTGATCATGGCATGTCAACCCGGGCTGAACCAAGGGATCCTCTCAGCGCTAATGCAATTGAGATGCAAGCTTGTCGAGAATGGTTCTCATGGTCAAGGCTTGATGCTGCATTGACCCTGCTGGCTGAGCACCAAGAGGCCTCTTGCGGGCAGCTACTTCAGAGGCAGGGATCCAGTGCTAGACTTTGCCCAAGCTGTAAAGCCTAGACTTTGCCTATTCCTAACTCTCCCTGAAGAACTTTAAGCCCTATTTCCCAGTAACTATGAGCGAAGCCCTGCACCGCGCCTTGGCCAATCAAGATCTGCAACAATTGCTGGCTTACTTGCAGCAAGGGGCAGATGTGAATGCTCCCGATTGGCAGGGGGTTACCCCGCTTCACAAAGCAATACTCATCGGCAATCTGGAGTTGTTGGACTTGCTTTTGGCTTATGGCGCTTCTGTCCACTCGGTGGATTCCAGCGGGGCTACACCCCTCCATTTGGCTGCAGCCAGCGGCCAGGTGGAAGTGGTGGAGCGGCTTCTCCAGGCAGGCAGCGAGATCGATCTGCTAGATCGCTATGGATACACTCCTCTCCATCGGGCTGCCCTAGCCGATCAGGCAGAAGTTATCGGTCTGCTGATCCAAAAAGGGGCAAACGCCTGTGGCGTTCTCCACTGGGCTACGGCTACGGGTAGGAAAAGCGTTCTAGCTCGCCTACTCTCCAAGGGGGCACCGGTGGATGCCGTTGATGAGACGGGGCGAACTCCTCTGCACGAGGCGGCCACACAAGGACACTTGGGCATCGCTCGCTTTCTCATTTTGTACGGGGCTGATGTCAACGCGCGCAACCGCTTCGGGGCAACACCCATGCACTGGGCTGCCTGGGAAGGGCATGTCCCAATCCTAGAACTTTTGCTGCAGCATGGGGCCGAATTAAACCCCCGGAATCAGGAGGGGCACACACCTTTAGCCTATGCGCAAAAGCGGCAGCACAAGCTAGCTGCCCAATGGCTGCAAGACCGAGGCGCAACCCTTTAGTTTGGCTTAAAGCTCAAGCGAGATCCTAAGTCACGCCAAACAAAAACAAGAATCTGAAAGGGTAGTTGAGGGTGTAAAAGCTATAGTCACTTTCAAAAGTGATCCCTAGCTTCCCTCTGGGATACGGGCCATGGGTGAGGGGTGGAAAAAGGGTTAGGGGTAAGAGCAAGGAACACCTTAGATTGTATCTCCATTCGTAAGGGATCCCTACTTCTTGGGAGACAAGAGATAGAGACAGAAAAGGAGAGAGGATGTTAGGTTTCCTCTCTCCGATCTCTTCGTCGCGGTTAGCGTTAACGCCACCTAGATTCTAATCGATAAGTCGCACCTGATTCAATCCTTTTCTCCAAATTTTAATCTTCTTTCAGAATCATTTTTTAGAGAACAAAACAAGGACGGAACAGCTAGCTTGTTCCGAAAACATCCGTTTATCTCCTTAGAAGATTTATAGCCATTCCAAATAGCTCAAGATACTTCCCCAGCGCTTCACGCCGCTTCCGCTTGCTAGCCCGCCGACGCAAGCGCAATCACCCTCGACTGCTACCTCCTCCTTCAACACGGTGTTGGCGAAAAACCTCCCTCCCCTGTTAATTGATGTTTAGTCTCATTAGATTAAAACCTCAACTTTGAGGGGAAAGGAGGAAAAGGGATCCCTGCCAAACGCAGGATGGCCAGTTCCGCCGGCGCGGGATCCCCGCTCTATCCAAGACAAGAGAGGAAGACTGATGGATTTGACTCCACCACTCACCTGAGTGACAGGATAGCACTATTGAGATCAAGTTGCAATATACCTCCGGAGCATACGGGGCCCTCTTTGATAGAGACTTGCATCAAACTGAGTGAGTCTGGTAGAGTACTTGGCTAAAGTAGTTGGAAAAAATTTGCAGCTAGGTCTTTGCAGGTCACGGAGTGATGAGCATGACATGGCAACAGGTGCAGGCGGGCGTGTGGTGTCGGCAGTTGGGGCAACTGGCGCCCCAGTGGTGGCTGGGGTGGAGCCCTGAGCAGGGCTTCCAGCTCTACCGCCAAGAGTCCCTGCCTTCTCTCTCTGCTTTGCGGATGCGCTACCAAGAGCAGGATGGCTGGCTGGATGTGTTTTTCGGAGAAGCCGAGCAGCATCCCCAGCAGCGGCACAGCCTCTTAGACGCAACGGCGCGGGTGGCTTTGCACTACTTGCCGGAAGATCTAGCTCAGATTCGCTCCCTGAAGTGTCCTCACGAGCGCATTCCTCTGGAGCTTTGGCAGCGGCTAACCCAGCAACGGAGTTAAGGTCTACCAGAATCCTTAAAAAAACTATTAAAACCTTTACGGCATTTAAATCCAATCGAAGTCACTTTGCCCCTGGGGATCTGCGCCGCCGAGGCGACCGGGAAGATGGAAATTCTCTTCCCTTCCAGCTTTTCTTGCTCTGGGGGAAGCGATAGTCCCGCTGCTATTTTTCTCTCCGCCTGGCCAGGCTTAAGCTGGGAAGGGAAGTGCAGCGGCTGAAGCCATGACCGTTTCTGAGCATCAACCCAAGCAACGCTTTGAACAGCAAGCCGGTGGGCTGACTTCTCGCCGCCTTTTGAAGGGATCCATCATCGGCGCCGGTCAGGTGGGCATGGCCTGCGCCTACGCGATGGTGATCCAGAACACCCTCGATGAGCTGGTTCTTCACGACATCGACCGGGCCAAGCTGGAAGGGGAAGTGATGGATCTGGTGCACGGGATCCCTTTTGTGGAGCCGACGCGGATCTGGGCGGGAGAGCTGGCCGATTGCGCCGGCTCAGACGTCGTGATTGTGACGGCGGGAGCCAAGCAGCGGCCTGGAGAAACCCGCTTGGATTTGGTTCACCGCAACGTTGAGATTTTCAAAAGCCTGATCCCGGCCTTGATGGAGCATTGCCCCAGCGCCATTTTCCTGGTGGTGAGCAACCCCGTCGATATCATGACCTATGTTTCCCTGAAGTTATCGGGGCTGCCGGCGGGGCAGGTGTTGGGGTCGGGCACGGTGTTGGATACGGCCCGCTTTCGCTATCTTTTGGCCCAGCGGCTGGGGGTGGATCCGCGCAGCCTGCACGCCTACATCATCGGCGAACATGGGGATAGCGAGGTGGCCGTCTGGAGCAAGGTGAACATTGCCGGCACGCCGATTGGCGAGCTCTCGCCGGAGTGGGATCCCGCCCATTTGGGCGACATCTTCGAGCAGGTGCGCAATGCCGCCTATGAGATCATCCGCCGCAAAGGGGCCACCAGCTATGCCATTGGTCTGGGGGTGACGCAAATTGTCCAGGCCCTGGTACGGGATCAGCGGCGCGTTTTAACCGTGAGCAGCCTCATCCAGGGGGAGTATGGTCTGCCGGAGGTCTGCCTTAGTTTGCCGAGAGTGGTCGGTCGGCAAGGGGTGGAGCGCACGCTGGTCATGTCCCTCACCGAGAGCGAGCAACAGCAATTGCACCGCTCGGCCCACATCTTGCGGCAAGTCATTGACAGCATTCAGTGGTAGCTTAGATTCTCTTTGCTTTTGATCCAGGCTGTGGGAGGCGGCGTTGGGTTCGCTATGGCTGGAACCGGCAGCAGAAGGTGGTCTGGGGAAGCAGAGGGGCAACGGGCGCAGCAAGCCCAACCTGAGAAAGGCTGCCTTGCACCGCCTTGGGCAGGGATCCCGCTGCAGAAGGGTCTCGGCCAGCGGCTGCGGCAACATGTCAACCCTCTGCAGGCGCAATACCAGCAGCCTGCTTCTCCACCCCACTGGGAACGGGTGTACCGGCGGCTGGGGCAACCCTTTCACTTGGATATCGGCAGCGGGAGCGGACGCTTTCTGCTGCGCCTGGCCCAGGAACAGCCGGATTGGAACTTTTTGGGCGTGGAGATTCGGCAGCCGCTGGTGGAGCGGGCCAATGCTTGGCGGGACGAGCTGGGGCTAGATAACGTCCATTTCCTCTTTGCCAACATCAACGTCTCCCTGCGCCATCTATTTGCCCCTGGAGATCTCAGCCGGGTTACCATCCAATTTCCGGATCCCTGGTTCAAAAAGCGCCATCACAAACGGCGGATCGTCCAGCCCCAACTGGTGGCGGATCTGGCCCTGCTGCTGCAACCGGGCAGCCCTGTTTTTTTGCAGTCGGACGTGCAGGAAATTGCCGAGGAGATGGTTGCTCGTTTCCTAGAGCATCCGCAGTTTTGGGATCCCTGCCAGGGGCCCATCGATGACAACCCCTTTGGTATTCCTACCGAGCGGGAGTGGCAGTGCCTGCAGTTGGGGCTGCCCATCTACCGGTATTGGCTAGAGCGCCGCTGACCCCTCCGGCTAAAGCCAATAGAAGCTAGGATATAACCCGCTGGAGTTGCCTCTGTTGCTGCCATGTCTCCCTCTGAAGCCACGGCCTCTGTCGATCCCTTTTCCGCTTGGCTTTCTGTTCGCCGTGGGATCCTCAACCTGCTGAGCCTATTGGCCCTTTTGATTGTCGGGCTTTCACTTTCCAGCAGTTGGTTTCAGCCGCCGCCCCAAACGCAGTTGGATCTGTTGCAAACCAATCTCGCCCTGCAGGCTGCCCGCACCTTAGATGATCCCCGCTATCAGGATCTGGCGCAGGCTCTGCTAGGGCGGAACGTTTTCGAGCTGGCCAACAATCGCTACCGGCAGGTGGCCGACAACTACGCCGAACGCCTGAAGCGGCTAAAACGGGTGGCGCGGCTGGAAACAGTGGGCGAACCCGAGTTGGCTAGGATGTCGGATGAAGTGGGGCCGGCCCAAGCGCCGGCAGTGGATCCCGTCCTGCTGGCCTCTGCCCAGGATCTGCAGGCAGAGCTAGACAGCCTGCGGCTACGCCTGGGCTTGCTCTACGCTTACCAGAAGGATCTGGAGGCGGCCCAGCAGCAGTGGCAGCAGATAGTCGATCCAGAACGTCCCTTGGAGCTGGAATCCGGCCAGAAGGGGGTGGCACAGGTTTTACAAGGGCTGTGGGGAACGCCACGGCGCATTCTGCCCGAGGCTGAGGTGCAGATCCGCAACCACCTAGACGGCTGGTTTGAGGCAGTGGCCTTGCAACAGCTCTACCGGCTGCAACAGCGCAGCGACAGCCTCAATGCCCTCAACCAGGAGCAGGAAAAATTGGCCTTGGCAGCTCTGTTTCGGCTGACGGTGGTGGGCGGGATCCCCGTGCTGGGGGCGCTGCTGGGGCTAATCCTCCTGTTGGGTTGGCTGGGCTGGAGCTTCTGGCGCCAACGTCCTCTTGTGGGCCCGCCGTGGGAGGTGCCTTGGCCGGGGATCGGGGCGCAGGCGGTGTTAACCGGCTGGTTTTTGGGGTTTATTCTCCTCAATGCGCTGGTGCCCCGCCTTTACACGGTCCTGCTGGGTTTGGGGGCACAACGGCTCAGCCCTTGGCATCAGGCAGTGACCCTGTTTCTCACCTACAACGCCGGCGCTCTGCTGGGGGCAGCCCTGTTGTACCGGCTTCTCCGGCTCTATCCCGGTTGGCAGAAGGCGTTGCAGGTGCGGCTGTGGGGCCCTTGGCCGCTTTGGGGCCTATGCGGCTACTGGGTGGCCCTACCTTTGGTGGTGCTGGCAGCGGCGCTGTCGCAGTTGCTGCTGCCCCAAGCAGGGGGTGGGAACCCCATCTTGCCGCTGCTGCTGGACAGCCACGGCTGGGGGGCGCGCTTGCTGTTTTTGGCCGTGGTGTCTGTCTGTGCCCCCGTTTTTGAGGAGGTGCTGTTCCGGGGCTTTTGGCTGCCTACGCTGAGCCGCTACTTGCCGATGGGGGCAGCTATCTTGCTCAGTGCCTTCACTTTTGCCCTTGCCCACCTCAACCTTTCCGATCTGCTGCCGCTGACCATGCTAGGGGTGGTGCTGGGGGTGGTGTACGGCCACAGCCGCAACCTGTTGGCCCCCATCCTGCTGCACAGCCTCTGGAATACGGGATCCCTGGTCACGCTACTGGTGCTGGGGGACGCTTCCTGAGGGGAGTTGGGCCTACTTTTTCTTGCCGAAGAGGCGGCTCCAGAAGCCGCTGTTGTCTTCTTTGCGCGGCGGTGGCACGATTTTCTGGGCCTGGGAGGTCTGGCGGCTGGCCGAGGGGACAGGAACCGGCTGCTGGGTGGTGACCTGCTGCAACCAGCGGCGCACCTCCGCCATCAACTCGGCGTTGCCCGGCTCAAGGCGGCTGGCCTGCAGGAAGTCGGCTTTGGCCATACCAGCGTTGCCCTGCTTGAGGTGGGCGATACCCCGGTGCAGATAGTAGCGGGCCACGTTGGGCTGGGCGCTGATGGCAAAGTTCAAGTACTGAATGGCAACCCGGTACTGCTTGCGCTCGATCATGTCCAGTGCCTGCAGGAAGCGAGTCTCAGCGGGGCTGAGTTGCGGAGTTGGGGGCGGGGTGGGCGGGGCAGTAGGAGACGGAACGGGGGAGCCGGTCGGGATCCCACCCAAGGTGGTGCGGCTGGGGGAAGGGGTTGGGATCCCAGTCAGGGTGGTGGTTCTGGTGGCAGGAGTCGGGATTCCCTTGTAGCCGGCCTTGAGCAGTAAATAGGCCAGGTTCAGCTCGCTCAGTTGCTCGGTTTTCTCCAGCAGCGTGGCCATGGAGCTGTATTGCTCTTTGGCCAGCTTCTCCACCCGCCGGACGTATTCTTCCTGCCAATCGGCACACTCGGCCAGGCCTTTGACGGCTTCTCCAGTGGGCCATAGATCAGGAGGGGGCGACTCCAGCAGGCGTTGAACGCGCAGCTTGAGCACAGTCTCGTATTCTGACCGCTCCCGCTCCTTGGCCAGCACCTCGTTGGCTGGGCTGACCAGCTTGGCAAAGAGGACGTTGGCCCGCTCTGCCCCTTCCGGATCCCCGACAAACCGATCCGGGTGCAGGGCCTTGGCCGCCTGCAGGTAGCCGCGCCGGATCCCTTTGGAGTCGGCGGTGAGGGGTACGCCCAAGATGGCGAAATGGTCCGTCTCGTAGCGGGCTAGTCCTCGGCTGAGGCGGGGGACATCAGAGTTGGATCCCATAGTTGCCACTTCTCCAAGATGCGTTGCAAAGTTCCGTTCTCGGTCAGGATTGCGATTGCCCCATCCACGGCTTCCTTCAGGGAAGGATGCTGCGAGGATACCACGCCCACCAGAGGAATCGGGAACAGAGGCGGCCCCGCCAGGCGCAGCCGGGATCCCGCCTGGCGCAGGCTCAGGGCGGCAACAGGCTGATCGACAAGTACGGCATCCAACTGGCCGGCCTGGAGCTGAGCAAACAGGCGCTCCGGGTTGCTGGTGGCAAAAAGACGAATGGCGTTGCCCCGCCTCTCGTTGTACGCCTCCAACAGAGCTGCTCCCGTACTGTTCACTACAATGCCCACTTTGCGGCCAAATAATTGCGACAGCGCCTCAATGGGAGTTTCCCCTGGCCCCGGATCCCGTACCACCAAGCGCTGCGGGCTGAGGTAGTAGGGCCGGGTGGCGAGAAACTGCTGTGGATCCAAGCCCAAAGCTTCCCGCGCCCCCCAGATGAGATCTACCTCATCCGCTTGCAAAGCCGCCAACTGCTGACTCCAAGCCACGTAGACGGGCTCCACCTGCACCTGCAGCGTCTGGGCAAGCGCCTCCAGGATATCCCACTCGAAGCCGGCGTAGGTTTGCCGCTCTAGGTCGGTGTAGAGGTAAGCCGGGCCCAGGCTAGGATCCAGGCCAACCCGGATGCGCCCCCGCGCCTGAATTTCGGCCCAACGGGAATCGGGGGGCTGGGCTCGCTCGCCGGCAGGAGCGGGCAGGGCCGGTTTTTGGGCAGGCTGAGGGTAGGCCGGGATCCCCAAGAGAAGCGCCAGGCCAAATCCTGTCGCCCAGCAACAACGCCGGAGTGTTTTCCCGGCCAAGCTATCTCTCTGACCTTGGGAAGGAGCCATAAGGGCCTGTGCGTAAAGCTTACCCAATTTTTGCCTGAACTTTACCTCATCTTTATCTTTAGCCGTTTCGCTCTCGAGGCCGCCGCATGGGGAAGGAGACCGGCAGGGGGCTGACCTGGGCCAGTTCTTCCTGAAGAGCAGCGTGTAACCAGCCGTTGCTGGCCAGCAGGCGGCCACTGTACACATCCACCGGGCTGCCATCGTAGGCAGTGACCTTGCCGCCAGCCTCTCGCACCAAGACAATCCCAGCGGCAATGTCCCAGGGGGAGAGACCTCGCTCCCAATAGCCGTCCAACTGGCCGGTGGCCACGTAGGCCAAGTCCAGGGCAGCCGATCCGCCCCGGCGCACTCCCTGGGTGAGGTGGGTGAAGTGGCAGAACTCAGCGTAGTTGTTGTCGGGGGTTTCGCGCCGGTCATAGGCAAAGCCGGTTACCAAGAGGCTGCGGGAGAGTTCGGTAGTAGAGGAGACGCGGATGGGCTGGCGGTTGCGGGTGGCTCCCATCCCCTGCACAGCGCGAAAGAGATCCCCGCGAAAGATGTCGCAGACCACTCCTAGCACCGGCTCCCGCCCCTCCAGCAGACCAATAGAGACGGCAGCAAAGGGATAGCCGTGGGCAAAGTTGGTGGTGCCATCAAGGGGATCGATCATCCAGGCATAGGTGCCCTGTGGGGATCCCTGCTGGCCGGATTCTTCCGTCAAGATCCCGTCTTCGGGGAAGTGCCGCCTCAAGATTTTTATGATCAGCTCCTCAGAAGCGCGATCCGCTGCCGTCACCAAGTCGCCCGGGCGTTTCTCCTCAATGGCAAGGTTGCCCCCCACGTAACTGCGCAGCAAAGCCCCTGCCTCCAGAGCCGCCTCTGTGGCCACATCCAACCGACGCAACAGGGCCTCCGTCACACCCACACCTCAAGGCTACAAACCTGCTACCCAGAATAGCCCGCCCGCGGCCAAGGCTGTGGCTCCCAAGGGATCCGTTAAAACACGAGTAGCTTTGACTTGAACCCAAACCTAATTTTCTTTGGGAAACGGAGTATCTCCAAAGCCGCCTGTGGTGTATAGTAGGGTACATCAAGGCTTGTGGGTTTTCCGACAGCCTGCCGAGGCCGAGTTTTTTGGAAGTGGTACAAAGGGTAGGGTTTTGAGGAACTCTAAGGTTTAAGGGCTTAGACTTGAAGAGCTAGGCTGCCGGGCATGCGGTTGAGCGTCGAGGAGGAAACGCTGTTGCCACAGAGCTACGACGACTTTTTGACCTCCATCACAGAGGTGGGCGGGGGGAGTTCTCTTTCCAGCCAGGGCTTTGACCTGCCGCTGGATCTGTTCGACCAAGTCCCTGAGCAGCCGTTGTCTCACCCGGAGTTTACCCTGTCCGTTTGCCATCCTGTGCGGCCCTGCAGCTACATCCTGCGGGAAAGCATTTACACGGTTGGCCGGGATCCCTCCAATGCCATCCAGATCGTCAACCGCTTCGTCTCCCGCCGCCACGCCTATTTGGTGCGAGTGCCCACCAAGTCCAATCGCACAGGGTTTACGTATTGTCTAGTCGACGGCAACCGCAAGGGGCAGTCCAGCACCAACGGGGTGTTCGTCAACGGTACGCGGGTAGCTACCCATTACTTGAGGAGTGGCGATGTTATCTACTTTGGGCCGGAGATCCGCGCCTACTTCTTCGAGGTGGCCCGCATTCCCCATCTGCCCAACCCTTTTGAGGTCAACTCTGATCTCAGCAAAGGATCCCAGCAGGGATCCAACTCCGTTCTCGACAATCCAGGAGGTCGCCGTAGCCCGTTGACAGATCCAAAGCTGCATCGTTAGATTAGTTAAGCCAGTTAATTGCCGTGAATTGGGGCATCGCCAAGCGGTAAGGCAGCGGGTTTTGGTCCCGCCATTCGGTGGTTCGAATCCATCTGCCCCAGTCTTAAGTTGCGCCAAGCCTGCCCGCGAAACGAGAGAGGGTCTTCTGGCCTGACCTCCTTCCCAGGGCTGGGAAGGGGTGGGCCGGCGGAGGGTTGTGCTTTTTGTGTCGGCTGGGCAGCGGCTTTAGCTGCGGGAGAGGTATCCACCGACCCGGCGTGGCCGGCTTAGGGGAGAAGGTGGACAACCGGCAAGCGAGGGAAAGGGATCCAGATGAGCGGTGCCTGCCGATCCTTAATGGTGGTGGGGACTTCTTCCCACGTAGGCAAAACCCTTTTGGTAGCTGCCCTCTGTCGCCTCCTGAAAAAGGCGGGGAAGAAGGTTGCCCCTTTCAAGGCCCAGAACATGTCCCTCAACGCCTACGTCACCCCGGAGGGCAAAGAGATTGCCTATGCGCAGGCTCTGCAAGCTTGGGCCGCCGGGATCCCGCCTGCGGTGGAGATGAACCCGATCCTGTTGAAGCCCCAGGGCAACCTGACTTCCCAGATCGTCTTGAATGGAGTGGCGGTGGGCACCTGCCGCGCCGGCGAGTATTACGAACGCTGGTTTGCGCCGGCCTGGCAAGCGGTCAAAGAAGCCCTGGCCCGCTTACAACAGCAGTACGACTGGATCGTTTGCGAGGGGGCAGGCAGCCCGGCGGAGGTGAACCTCAAGCATCGGGATTTGGCAAATATGCGGGTCGCCTTGCATTTGGGATCCCCCACTTGGCTGGTGGCGGACATCGACCGGGGTGGGGCGCTGGCCCATGTGGTGGGCACGCTGCAACTGCTGGAACCGGAAGAACGAGCCCTGATCCGCGGCATTGTTATCAACAAGTTTCGCGGCTCGCGGGAGCTGCTGCAGCCCGGCCTGGATTGGCTGGAGAGCTACACCGGGATCCCGGTGGTTGGGGTTCTGCCCTGGCTGGATTGGGTGCTGCCCCAGGAAGATTCGCTGGGCATCGAGGCCGGCCCCCAACTCTGGGAAAATCGCCGTCCCAGGCGGGAAGACTCCCTGGAAATCGCCGTGGTTCGCCTGCCCCAGGTGGCCAATTTCTCCGATTTCGACCCCTTGCTGGCCGAGCCCAGCGTCCATCTGCGCTGGATTCACCCCGGCCAAAGCCTGGGATCCCCCGATGTCGTCATCCTGCCCGGCAGCAAAACCACCCTCAAGGATCTGTTGGCATTGCAAAAGACCGGCCTGGCCGACCAACTGCGCCACTATTCCGGCCACATCGTCGGCATCTGCGGCGGACTGCAGATGTTGGGGGAAACCCTCGCCGATCCCGATGGCCTAGAGGGAGTTGCCGGCACCTACCCAGGGCTGGGCTTGCTGCCGCTGAGCACCGTGTTGCAGCCCACGAAGATTACCCGGCAGGTGCAGACGCAGAGCCGATGGCCCGCCCCTGCCCCCGTCCAGGGGTACGAAATTCATCAGGGATCCACCCAGGCCGATTCCTCTGGCTGCCTGCCAATCTTCGAGCAGGAAAACCTGGGCTGGCGGGATCCCACCGGCCGCATCTGGGGCAGCTATCTGCACGGTCTCTTTGACAACCACCGTTGGCGGCGCCACTGGCTCAACTGGCTGCGCCGGCAAAAAGGCTGGGATCCCTTGCCGGAGGTGGACGGCCACTACGCCCAGCAACGGGAAGAACTGCTGGATCGTCTGGCAGAGGCCTGGCGGCCTCATCTGGATTTGCAGCAGCTCCTGGAATAGGCCGGGGAATTGCCAAGGTCGGCAAGAATGGCTGTATTCTGGACGGAAACTGCCTTCTGCTCTGGCCTATGCGGCTTCTGGTTACAGGCGGCGCGGGCTATATTGGCAGCCACACCTGCAAAGCCCTGGCGGCCCACGGCCACCTGCCCATTGTCTATGACAACCTGGTTTACGGTCACCCCTGGGCTGTTCGCTGGGGGCCTTTGGCAATTGGCGACATTGCCGACCGGGAGCGGCTGGATCAGGTTATCCGCCAGTACCGCCCTGAAGGGGTGATTCACTTTGCCGCCTACGCCTACGTGGGCGAGTCGGTCAAGGATCCGGGCAAATACTACCGCAACAACGTGGCCGGATCCCTAACTCTACTAGAGGCCATGCGGGATCACGGGATCCCCTACCTGGTGTTCTCCAGCACCTGCGCCACCTACGGCGTGCCGGAGCAGATCCCCATCCCGGAAACCCACCCCCAGCGCCCCATCAACCCCTACGGACAGAGCAAACTCCTGGTGGAGCAGATGCTGCGGGACTTCCAGGCCGCCCACGGGATCCGGTTTATCAGCCTGCGCTACTTCAACGCCGCCGGCGCCGATCCCGACGGAGAAATCGGCGAAGCCCATGACCCCGAAACCCACCTCATCCCCTTGGTGCTGGAAGTCGCCGCTGGCCAACGCCCCCACATCACCGTTTTTGGCGATGACTACAACACCCCTGATGGTACCTGTATCCGCGACTACATCCATGTCGCCGACCTGGCGCAGGCTCATGTGTTGGCCTTAGAAGCGCTGGCGTCTGGCCGGCCTGTGCAGGCAGCCTACAACCTGGGCAATGGCCAGGGCTTCTCCGTCCAGGAGGTGATCGCCACGGCAGCAGCGGTAACCGGAAGACAGATCCCGGCGCAAATTGGGGCCCGCCGACCGGGGGATCCCCCCTGCCTGGTGGGCGATGCCGCGGCCATCCAGCGGGATCTCAACTGGCAGCCCCGCTATGCCGACTTGGCCGAGATCGTGCAGACAGCTTGGCGCTGGCACCAAAAGCGGCCCTATTTTGCCAAGGCCACACCTCTGCTCCGGGGGGCCTGACCCAACTGGGATGGCGATCCGAGGATCCAGCAGTACGATCAGGGGAGATCGCCCCCTGCCCATTTCCCGGCTTCCCATGGACAGCCAGATCGCCCCAAACACCCTTGTGGTTGTCATGACCACGGTAGGATCCGAGGCCGACGCCCATCGTTTGGCCCACACTCTAGTGGCCGAGCGCTACGTGGCCTGTGCCCAGGTGCTGCCACCGATAACCTCCTATTACCGCTGGCAGGGATCCCTGCAGAGGGAAGCCGAATTTTTGCTGTTGCTCAAATTGCCCTCTACTGCTTATCCCCGCCTGGAGCAGCGGCTGCGGGAGCTCCACCCCTACCAAGAGCCGGAGATCCTGGCTATCCCAGCTAGCCACGTCAGTACAACCTATTTGGCTTGGGCCCGAGAGCAGGTAGGGTAAGGAAAAGCAGTACCCCCCTTGAACCATGATCGCCCTCTATCCCGGCAGCTTTGACCCGATCACCCTTGGGCACCTCGATATCATCGAGCGGGCCAGCCGCCTATTTTCCAAGGTGATCGTCGCCGTCTTGAAAAACCCCAACAAAACCCCTCTGTTCAGCCCGGAGCAGCGGCAGTCGCAGATTAGCCTCTCCACCGCCCACCTGAAAAACGTTGAAGTCGATACTTTTTCCGGCCTGACGGTGGCTTACGCCCGCCAACGGGGGGCAAA